>JAJBTR010000068.1 GCA_020860745.1 Lachnospiraceae bacterium
ATTAATATATTTCATTCAAGACACACTTTGCAGGAAGCATACTTTAAATTAAATAGGATTTTCCTATTACGTTCCCTTAATGCCTCCTCGAGAAATAATCGATCAATATCTCTTTAATATGATTATACCTTCTGGCATAGCTGTTCTCCACGCGGATCAGCTGCAGGTTATGTGCACTGCAGATTTTCTCTTTCTTCCGATCCCGCGCTCTGACCGCCGCGTCGTCAAAATGCTCCTTCCCGTCCAACTCGATCGCGAGAATCGGCATCTCGCCGTCCAGCTGTTTTTCATAGACAACAAAATCAAAGCGTCCGCTGTAGAAGAGCCCGTCATAACTCTCGTTTTCGCTGAAAACATGTGAGATCGCGACTTCCTTCTGCACGGTATAACGGCTCTGCGTCAGCCAGATATTTTCCAGTGCATGGCTGAGATTCTGCAGAAAAGCTTCCTCTGTCGCCGTGCTGAACGGTTTGACGCCGAGCGCACGGGAATTCACCTGTTTTGAAGTCACCTCCGTTGTGCCGTTTGACCACACATACTGTGCAAGCTCGTAGAGGTCATCGTCTCCCTCATCCCGGTGCAGACGATCCAGGTTTTTTCTGCTGGACAATATGATCAGCCGGTCTTTCGCACGGGATGTTGCCACGTTAATCAGCTCTTTATTATTTTTCAGCCAGTCATAGGTTCCGGCGCTTGTCTGATCTGTGATCGCGGTGGAAAACAGGATGACATCTTTCTCATCCCCCTGAAAAGCATGTACCGTTCCGCAAGTCACATTCGTTACACCGGCCTGTTTCAGCTCTTCCTCAATCACCTTCCTCTGATTGACGAACGGCGTGATCACACCGATACTCTTTTCCCGGTGAGCAGCCGCATATGTTGCAATCTCACGTGCTCCCGCCGGCGCCGTATTTTTCCCTGCGGCATGCGCATCCTCCATATCCACGTAGAGCAGCGGCTGCGTCTCCTTACTATCTGAAAAAATCTTCAGCTGAGAGTGATAATATTTGCGGTTATTAAAATTGATAATCTTCGGGTTACAGCGGTAATGATTGTGAAGCAGAATCTCATCGCTGACCGCATCACAGGCGAGATAGGTCTTATAAATCGAATTTTTCCTGTAGTCGTACTCCTCCGATACGGCATATCGCCGTTTCAGTTTTTCGTTTGTTGCCTCATCGAGCAGGATAACCGGGTTAAGCTGCTGCGGATCTCCGACCAGCATCAGGCTGTTTCCGCGCGCAATAGGCACCAACGCAACCGCCGTGTTGCACTGGCTGGCCTCATCCATGATCACCATGTCAAACATGGGCTCCGCCTCACCAAGACGATGCGCCGAAATACAGGTTGTCGCAATTATAGGAAAAATTTTCTGAAACTTCGCAATGTTTTCCTTTTTGTTTAAATACTGGGAAAATGCTTCCACACGAGTCCTCTCATCCGGCGTTTCCAGAATCTCCCGCAAATCGGCATTCCTGGGATTCCCGATTCTCTGAATATAACCAGCGGAAATATAGTACAGATATTTCTTCAGCTCCTCTGTATCGTCATCCAGAAGCGACATTGCCTCTGACTCCGATACCTCACCGGAATCCTGCAGCTTACGGTAAAGCTGCGCCCGCTGCCGACCCTCCAGATCTGCCTCAAACGGAAACATCTGCGCGGAGGAGCTGTTATATTTTTCATATTCCAGCAGGCGGTCAATGGTTTCGATCTGCTCTTTCCATTCCAACTGCTCCTCATATTTTCGAAGCAGGTTCGATAAACGGCGCGCCCTCTTTTTCCGGTCGTCACGGTTCCGGTCAAGCGTCCCTGTAAAAACACGGGTATTCTGTACACTCTCATATAACGCCTGCATCGTATGCAACGCTTCTCTCACTTTCTCACGGTTTCCCAGACGCAGAATCGGGAATGGGATTTTTAGCCCGTGATATGTCATCCCGGATAATTTTTCGTACACACTATTGATGGGATGATTATTATAAGAAGTAAATAACACTGTCCGTTCGTTGAAAAATGCGGTGACTATGGTATTGATAATCGTGTTAGTCTTCCCTGTGCCGGGCGGACCCTGAATGTAGGCAACCGGATATTTCATCGCATTATGAATTGCAAGCAGCTGATCCATATTGATATTCTGATTAATCAGTGTAATCGGGTATGCGCCCGTCCGCCGCGGACGTTCCAGCAAATCGCCGAAAAAGGCGCGGATGGGTACCGTCGCCTCGCCCTTCTGATACAATCCGATGATCGATTCATATTCCCTGTGCAAATCCAGCGGCACATCCATCCCGAGACCTATGATATACGGCATGTCATCCACACTGCTGCCGCGCTGCGGCAGATACGCCGTAATCCGATCCTTAATTTCCTCCTGATTAGCCTCAAAATCACAAAGCAGATCATAGTCCTCCGCATCCAGAAAACGCCGGATACTCTGCACCGTTCCATCCAGCGTAAATTCCGTGCAGACCGTAATCTCCTCCTCCGGTTTCAGCGCGCGGCTCTTCACATCCAGATTCAATTTCCTGCAGGCAAGCACATACAATCCCTTCGGCGTATGAATGCTCAGGACATTCATCGCCAGCTGACGGATTTTCAGCCCGCCTTCGGATTTTCTTTTTTCCTTTTCCTGCGTGTGATACTGAAAATTTCTGACAATAATCTGAAATTGCTCCTCACTCAAAGAGTAATATTCCCCCCGGATACGCTCCCGGTCCAGATAGCGGACGAGCGCAAAGTCAGACAAATATGGCGTGGTGTCCATGCGATTGCACATCTCCAGATAATTCAGAATTTTTAAATTCGCTGCATTGTCGAACAGGGAGGCATACTTTTGCGGATTCTCATAGATATCCCGCACAAGTTTTTGATTTACCGGACAATAAGAGCCCTCCACGACACTGGATGAGAGAATCGCATCGATACGGATTCTATCAAGCTCTGCCACAGTGTATCGGCGCAGGTGAAGCCCGTCCACCGACAGAGTCCGGTTTCTGATATCCAGATCCCGGATACCGATCCAGTATTTTGTCGTCTCCTCCCGCCGATTGCGGTATTCTATGCTCAGCCATTTTCCCTCGTGGATGGCGCGGAAAATATCTCTGGAGATAGTGTTCATAGCGTGTCCTTCTGTTTTATCCTCGAAAAATATCATCTGGTTGTTCGCAAACCGCCTCCAGATTAAAATCAAACTATATATCTAACGGAAGATCCCCCTCATTTATTTGCAGCCACTCTTTTCATGCAGATCCAGTAATTACGCTCTTCGACCATGGATGCCCTATCAATTTTGCGCTGCAGTTCTTCCGGCGCTGCCTTCCAGTCGCCCCGGCCACGCCCGCACTCCAGACAGCGCTCCGCCTCCCGCAGAATTTGTATCCCCTTCCCCGCTTTTTGCATCTCTTCCAGCACCGACATAGCCGCCCTGTCATAGACAGGATTTTCAAAATTCCGGTTATTCGGCTCATATAAAAGCTCAAAAAGACGATTTTCGCCTGCATCCGGCAGATAAACGACATCCTCGGATGTTTCCTCTATATGCAGATAATAGAGAGAGGCCCGCGTCTTTCCCTCCCGCTTCCGGATGATCCGGCCAAGCCGCTGTGTTCTCTGCCTCTGCGCCGCGGTTCCGGACAAAATGATACCCACGGATGCATCCGGAATATCAACGCCCTCATCCAGTGACTTACAGGTGATAAGTATCCGGAATTCTCCCGTACGGAACCGCTCCAGATTATTCCGATTCGCCTGCTCCCCCATTTCGGAATGACATCGTCCGACACGCCCCGGATAATGCCGGTACAAAATCCGGTATAACTCCTCCGCCTGGGCAATACGCTCGCTGAAGATCAGAATTTTTTCTTTTGAATCAACCCTTCGAATCAGTTCTTCCGCGCAGGAAATGCGGGCGGAGGCCAGGCAGACCAGGCTCTTTCTCCTGTAAGTGAGGTTCATATAATTCATGGCCTGCTTTGCAACTTTTCTGTCCCTTCCGACGCTAAGCCTCCGAAGCTCCTCAAACCGCTCTTTCTGGCTCATCTTTCCAAGGAACGGGACAGCCTTTCTTAACCAGTTATAACAAATCTGTATTTTTTCGGAGATTTCCTCATAATGCTCGCGCTCCTCCCTCTGGAATTGAAGGGAAATATGAAAAATATCAAACGGACAGACGGTTTCCATCTTCGAAGCCATACGCATCCCATAGGAATAAATACGGGGGCCCAGCGCATCCGCAAGCACCCGCCCATCCTTTCCGGAAGGCAAAGTGGCGGAAAGTCCAAGGGAATAGTAATCGGCTTTTGCCGGGTCTATCCGGGTCAGGAATTCAAAAATCAGCTGATTCTCGCCGCTTGCGTAATGATGACATTCATCCGCAATCAGGAAAACGGTTCCGCCGCTGTTTAACTGTGCCAGAATCTGGCGCGCCAGTTCATACCGTGCGGAATTGACCACATAAATCATGTACTTCCGGTCTGTCGATCCCTTTCGGCCTCCTCCTCTCAGGCTGATCTGGTTTCTACTGACCGCACCGTCCGTCTCAGCCAGGTGTGCCCGCAGTGCTTTCTCCCACTGG
>JAJBTR010000250.1 GCA_020860745.1 Lachnospiraceae bacterium
GCAAGAGAGGACAGGAGGGTTTTACAAGGTCAAGAAAGTAAAAATCGGGTTTGTGCCTACAAGGAGGAGCATTTTCAGTGCTCCGGATGCGATCAAATACGCCAACCTGACAAGGAAAAAACTGACAGAGCTTGACGTCGAGTTTGTGGACATTACGGACATCAACGAGGAGGGGCTGTTTTATGACGAGGCGGACCGTGAGGTGATTCAGGCGAAGTTTCGCGCGGCCGGTGTGAAAGGTATTTTCTTCCCACACTGCAACTTTGGCACGGAGTATGTCTGCGCCCGGCTTGCAAAGGATATGGGATTGCCGGTGCTTCTGTGGGGACCGCGGGATGAGCGTCCGGATGAGAACGGCGTGCGTCTCCGCGACAGCCAGTGCGGGTTGTTCGCGACCGGAAAAGTGCTGCGCCGCTTCCGTGTGCCGTTTACTTATATGACAAACTGCAGGCTGGAGGACGAGGAATTTGTGAGAGGCCTGTTTAACTTCCTGGCAGTCTGCAATGTGGTGGATGTGTTCCACCATACCAGAATCCTGCAGATCGGGCCGCGCCCGTTTGATTTCTGGTCCACCATGTGCAACGAGGGAGAACTGCTGGAGAAATTTAATATTCAGCTTTCCCCGGTTCCGCTCTCTGAACTTACGTCCATGATGAAAACCGTTCGCGAGGATTGCGCGGATGAGGTGCAGGCGGTGGTGGATTACTGTACTTCTAATATGAACATCTGCGTGAAGCCGGAGGAGCTGACGACGATTGCGGTGCTGAAAGTCGCGATGAGGAAGCTGGCGGAGAAATACGGCTGCAATGCCGGTGCAATTCAGTGTTGGAACGCTCTGCAGACGGAGATCGGAATCATGCCCTGTGCGGCAAATTCTCTGTTAAACGAGGAAGGATTCCCGGTGGTCTGCGAGACCGACATCCACGGCGCCATCACGGCTCTGCTTGTGGAGGCGGCCAGCTTAAATGAGACGAGAAGCTTCTTTGCTGACTGGACAATGCGTCACCCTGACAATGAGAACGGCGAGCTTCTGCAGCACTGCGGTCCGTGGCCGATTTCCGTGGCGCAGGAGAAGCCGACCATCGGCTATCCGCTGGCATTTGATCACCCGGGTGCGGTGGAAGCCCAGGCAAAGTTCGGTGATGTGACCCTGGTCCGGTTTGACGGGGATAACGGTGAATACTCCATGCTGCTCGGCAATGCAAAGGGCATAGAGGGACCTTACACCAAGGGCACTTATCTCTGGGTGGAAGTGCAGAACTTAAAGCGCCTGGAGGCGAAGCTGGTGGAGGGGCCTTACATCCATCATTGTGTCGGTATCCATGAAAATGTTGTCCCGGTACTCTACGAGGCATGTAAATATATAGGGGTAACTCCGGATCTCTATGATCCGATTGAGGAAGATGTAAAAGCATATTTGAGAGGTGAATGATGATGTATACGAACAAGGAACTGGCAAAGCTGGCATATAAGCTGAGAAAAGATACGCTGGACATTATCATGGCTGGCAAGGCAGGGCATATCGGCGGCGATATGAGTGAGATGGACATTCTGGTGCAGCTTCATTTTAAGCATTTGAATATCTCTCCGGAAAATGTGGACGATGAGAACAGGGACCGTTTCGTGCTCAGTAAGGGACATTCCATGGAAGCGTATTACGCTGTCCTTGCGGAGAAAGGATTTTTCCCGCTGGAGGAGGTCCTGGAGAAGTTTTCCAAATTTAACACAAAGTTTATCGGACATCCCAACAACAAGTTGCCGGGCATCGAGATGAACTCCGGTTCTCTGGGCCACGGTCTGCCGGTTTCCATCGGCATGGCGCTTGCGGGAAAGATGAATCATGAAAATTACCGTGTCTATACTGTTATGGGCGACGGCGAACTGGCGGAGGGCTCTGTCTGGGAGGGAGCTATGGCCGGCGGACACTATAAGCTGGATAACCTTTGCGCGGTGGTGGACCGCAACCGTCTGCAGATCTCCGGTTCTACGGAGGATGTGATGAGCCAGGATGACCAGGCGACGAGGTGGAGCGCATTCGGTTGGAATGTCATCGAAGTGAACGGAAACGATATGGACGAGCTGGATGCGGCGTTTGATAAAGCGGCGGCGACAAAGGGTTGCCCCACGGTAATCATCGCCAACACCACGAAAGGATGCGGTGCGTCGATGATGGAGAACAAGGCGGCATGGCATCACAAAGTGCCCACCGCGGAAGAGTATGCGGAAATCGTGGAAGAACTGAAGGCGAGAGAGGAGGCTATCTGATCATGGCGAAAATTGCGAATAAACAGGTGATATGTGATGTGTTGATGGAGCATGCAAAGGAAAATAAGGACATTGTGGTCCTCTGCAGCGATTCCAGAGGAAGCGGGTCTATGACTCCCTTTGCGAATGAGTATCCGGAGCAGTTTGTGGAGACCGGTATCGCAGAACAGAATCTGGTGAGCATCTCTGCGGGACTGGCAAAATGCGGGAAAAAGCCCTTTGCGGTATCCCCGGCCAGCTTCCTTTCTACCAGAAGCTATGAGCAGGCAAAAGTAGACTGTGCCTACTCTAATACCAATGTAACCCTCGTCGGCATCAGCGGCGGCGTAAGCTACGGTGCGCTCGGTATGAGCCATCACTCCGCCCAGGATATCGCGGCTATGTCGGCGATCCCGAACATGCGCGTTTACCTGCCCAGCGACCGTTTCCAGACAGGGAAGCTGATCGAGGCGCTGCTTCAGGATCAGAAACCGGCCTACCTGCGCGTGGGAAGAAACGCAGTGGATGATGTCTATACGGAGGATAATATCCCCTTTGAGATGGATAAAGCAACCGTAGTCGCGGAGGGAACCGATGTGCTGATCGTAGCCTGCGGCGAGATGGTGGGTCCTGCAAAGGCAGCGGCGGATCTCCTGAAAGAAGAAAGAATCTCCGCAGGCGTGCTGGATATGTACTGCGTGAAGCCTCTTGACGAAAAAGGACTGGTAGAACAGGCGTCGAAGGTAAAAGCAGTGATTACTGTGGAAGAGCATGCGCCTTACGGCGGACTCGGTTCCATGGTCTGCCAGGTCATCTGCAGAGACTGTCCGAAAAAAGTCGCCGTCATGGCGCTTCCCGACGAACCGGCTGTGTCAGGCACATCGAAGGAGGTATTTGCGTACTATGGACTCAGCGCGGAGGGGATATCCGCGAAAGCGAAGGAAATATTATGAACAAAGAATATGTAATCGGAATCGACCAGAGCACCCAGGGCACGAAAGCCCTCCTGTTTGACCGAGACGGAAAACTCCTTGCCCGCCATGACATTCCCCACGCACAGATTATCAATGACCAGGGCTGGGTATCCCATAACATGGAGGATATTTACCGGAACGTCCTTGAAGTGACGCAGGAACTCCTGACGCAGGCAAAGGCGTTGCCGGAACAGGTCGCCTGCATCGGCATCAGTAACCAGAGAGAGACGACCTGCATGTGGCAGAAAAGCACGGGTAAGCCCTTGGATTATGCGGTAGTCTGGCAGTGCAGCCGCGCGAAAGGCGTGGAAGAGAAAGTAGCAGAAACGGGTCGTGCGGACGAAATCCGATATAAAACAGGGATCCCTCTGTCTGCTTACTATTCCGCATGTAAGATGGCGTGGTTGCTGGAAAACCACACGGAAGCCATCGGTAACGCAGATGACATCTGCCTGGGAACGGTAGATGCCTGGCTTGTGTTTAAATTGACGGAAGATCATGCGTTCCGGACGGATTATTCCAATGCGTCCCGGACGCAGCTGTTTAATATCCATACACTGGAGTGGGATAAAGAGCTATGTGATCTTTTTGGAGTGCCGGAACAGATGCTGCCGGAAGTTACGGATTCTGACAGTGTCTTCGGCTATACGACGATGGAAGGGCTTTTCCCGGAGGCCGTCCCTATCTGCGGCGTGCTGGGGGATTCCCACGGTGCGCTCTTCGGGCAGGGTTGTCACGAGACAGGTATGGTGAAAGCAACCTATGGAACCGGATCGTCCGTGATGATGAATATCGGGGATGCGCTGGTTATAAGCGAGAACGGGATGGCGACGTCCCTCGCCTGGAAGCGGAATGGTAAGGCGGAGTATGTACTGGAGGGAAATCTGAATTATACCGGCGCTGTCATCACCTGGCTTAAGGATGATCTTGGGCTGATTCATTCCGCGGGAGAGACAGATGCAGTGGCGCGGTCCGCTAACCCGGCCGACCGTACTTATCTGGTACCGGCTTTTACCGGATTGGGCGCACCCTATTGGGATTCTGAGGCGCTGGCCATGTTTTGCGGCATGAGCAGAACTACACGGCGGGCAGAGCTCGTGAAAGCCGGTCTGGAGAGCATCGCCTACCAGATCACGGATCTGATCCGTGCGATGGAACAGGATACCGGTATTAATATAGAAGAAATGCGTGTGGACGGCGGGCCGACGAAGAATGCTTATCTGATGCAGTTCCAGAGTGATCTTTTGCAACAGCGGATTTCTATTCCGGAACCTGAGGAGCTGTCTGGTATCGGTGTGGCTTATATGGCGGGAATCAGTTGCGGGCTTTATGAAGAAAAGACGC
>JAJBTR010000088.1 GCA_020860745.1 Lachnospiraceae bacterium
GCTATATCCATGGTGTTTAACAACAAGCCCGGCATCAGCGATGCTACCAGGGAACTGGTCTACAATGCGGCGGCACAGTACGGCTATTCCAACAAAAAGGCCGATAAGAACGCTACGGAATCTCCTGTTATCCAGTTTGTCACCTACAAAAAACACGAACAGATCATCGCCAACACGCCGTTCTTTTCCGAACTGACCGAGGGCATTACCCAGGAGAGCTCCCGCCAGCGCTGCGCTCTGCACATATCATACATCCATGAACCGGGAAGCATACGGGAACAGGTAGAAGCGCTGAAAAGCATAAACTGCATCGGCATCCTGCTTCTGGCGACTGAAATGTCCCCCTCCGACTTTAACTGGTTCCGGGATTTTTCCGTACCTATCGTGGTTCTGGACTGTTACTACGACAGCATTGACTTTGACTGTGTCCTGATCAACAACACACAGGGTGCCTATCAGGCGACGGACTATCTCGCCCGCTGCGGCTTCCGCCGGATCGGATATCTCCATTCCAGTGTGATCTGCGGGAACTTCAATGAGCGAGCCAGCGGCTTCCGGGGCGCTCTGCGGGCAAACGGGCTGCCGGATGAAGAGGCCATTATCCACGAAATCTCCCCCACCTCGCAGGAAGGATTTCAGGATATGATGCGTATTCTGGAGGAAAAGCCGATATTGGCGGATGCCTATTTCGCGGACAACGACATCATCGCAGCAGCTGCGATGAAAGCATTTCAGGCACACGGATACCGTATTCCGGAGGACATCTCCATCATCGGCTTCGACGACATGCCGCTCTGTGATATCATGACTCCGGCGCTTTCCACCATGAATGTGCCCAAAAAGGTCCTCGGTGCCATGGGCGTCAGAAGACTCATACACAGAGCCCAGACAGAACACGACCCTCATTTGAAAGTAGCCCTCTCAACTACCCTGGTAACAAGAGAAAGTGTGTTGAATCATGCTTAAAACCTGTTCTTTCACCAGGACTATCGGCCGCGACCTGATTTAACTCATGAAGAATACTTCACGATATGAAAAGAGCCCGCAGCGAATCATCCGTAAACAATCGTCAATCAACATTCGCCGCAGGCTCTTTCTTTTATATGCGTTTCAGCCGAACCCCAATATACTGTTTCCCCGGCAGCGGCACATCAAACCGCCCTTTAAACCGCCCCGCCGGCGTCACCGTCATGTCATAGGTGTCAATAATCTCCACATCAAATTCCGTCTCATCGTCTATCCAGATCTGCCTGAACGGCGGTCGCCATATACTGAAATAGAAGAAATAGTAATCTCCCTCGTAAGCCGGATCCTCCGGCACGGCCACCTTATCGTCCCATTGAAAATGCACATCATCCCGCAGATGCGCAAACTTCAGGCCGCATCCCGGCACATCCTCAAGAAACTCCCACATAAAACGGAAGCGCCTGGCACTTTCTCCCTTGAGTCTGCCGCCATGGCACCACCAGATGATATCATCCTCACTCTGAAATGTCTCACCGTGACCGGCATATCCGCCGCGGAGGATCGCTTCCCATGATCTCCGGACAATCTCTTCCGGGGTAAAATTCCCCCAGCAGTGCGGAAAATCTCCCTCATATCCGAACTCATCCCAGACAACCGGCTTGCCATACTGCCTGCGCATATCATCCGTATACTCGGTGGTACGATAATGATCGCAGCGCTGGCAGCTGCAATGCGTAATCCAGGGCTTTGTATAATCATAAAAAGCCTCGCAGTTATGGATGGAGATCAGATGATGATACGGGTCATGCGAAGTCAGTTCCTCCGCCAGACGCTCCCAGTCGCTCTCCTTTAAATGCCCCAGCAGTTCATATTCATTTGCCAGAGCCCACCAGACGTTGCGGTAAGCACTGTACCTTGCCGCAACATAACGGACATAACGCAGATTATCCTCCATGGACATCTGAGAAAATCCCCGCCGGTCATAAGCATGGAAGACAATCATATCCGCCTCAATTCCCATATCCATCAGGCGCTGCACCGTCCGGTCATGGATCCGGAAGAACTCCGGATTAAAGCGTGTAAAATCCCAGTCATTCCCTTCCGCCGCACCGCTGTACTGGCTGAAATTATCCCGAGTCAGGACAGAAGCGTCCATAGGAGTCCCATCATACGGGAATGCAACGGGGTCTTTCAAGCAGAAATCATAGTGCTTGGGCATGATGCAAAAACGAATTTTAATAAAATACCCTTTTTTCAGTTCCTCAAAGGTCTGTTCCACAATCGCCGGATGAATCAGGTCAAACGTGTAGCAGGTGGTGCCAAACGAATAGTGCGGCGTCCCGTCCTCATAAGCCAGATGATATTTGTTCGCCACGCGCACCGGTCCGCGGTTGTTTCCCGTCGGAGCCACGGCGGTAAAGTGACCTCTCGTCTCCTCATCGGAAAAACTCCCGGAAATCACATACGTATACTCTCCCTCAAAAGAAGGCATAAAACGCACCCGATACGTACCGCCGCCGTCATAAAAACCGTCCGCCGTCACCATCTCCTCTTCACTCCGGAAGGTTCCCCGGATATCATAATCCACAAAAGGGTTCCCCTCGCTCTTTCCCTGCAGAGCAATCTCAAAGACGCCCCATTTTTCAACTTTCATACTCTCTGTCTCCTTTTCTCACTCTGACAAAAGCGCCGGGATTACATGTACAAATACGATTCCCTGATTTATACAGCAAACACATACCAGGCAAAAAATCCGGGCATTTATAAATTTAGTAAATTTATACCTCAATTTACTATATATTTAGTATCCTATCATCTTTACCCGGAAAAGTCTACTATAATTACATAAAAATCCGGAAAAACGCAGGCATAACATAAGGTCATGCCTGCACCTATTTCCGGATCATTCTTTTCATACTGCCGCAAAAAGTGTCCTTCTTATTTTTGTTCCGTTATCTACGAGCCGCTGTACTATCTTCCCTACTGCAGCTGCGTCAGAATAAAGATATCATAAATCGCCTGTGTCGCTTTCTCAAAATCCTCATTTGCAACGCCGATAATAATATTCAATTCGCTGGATCCCTGGTCAATCATGCGGCAGTTAATCTTCGCATGCGCCAGCGCGGAGAAAATACGTCCCGCCGTGCCGCGCATCTCCCGCATTCCGCGTCCCACAACCGCGATGAGCGCCAGATCCGGCTCCACTCCGATGAAATCCGGCTCCACTGCGCGCTGGATACCGGAAAGCACCACCTGCTCGTGTTCCTGGAACTCGTCCTGGTGCACCAGGATACACATCGTATCAATGCCGGACGGCATATGCTCGATAGAGATGTTGTTCTCCTCAAACACGCTCAGAACTTTACGGCAGAAACCGATCTCGGAGTTCATCATATCCTTATCGATTGTCACAGCCACAAATCCTTTCTTCCCTGCAATGCCTGTGATCGTAAACCGCGGCTTCCTGCTGGTCGTCGCCACGATCATCGTGCCCGGATCCTCCGGGTGGTTCGTATTGCGGATATTAATCGGAATGCCTGCTTTTCTCACCGGGAAAATCGCCTCCTCATGGAGCACTGAAGCGCCCATGTAGGACAATTCCCTCAGTTCCCGGTACGTGATGATATCCACCACCTCCGGATTCTCCACCAGATGCGGGTCGGTCACCAGGAAACCAGAGACATCCGTCCAGTTCTCATACAAATCCACTCGCAGCGCCCGCGCCACAATGGATCCGGTAATGTCGGAGCCGCCCCTGGAAAAAGTCTTGACGCGTCCATCCGCGTAGGCGCCGTAAAATCCGGGAATCACGGCATTCTCGCAGGACGCCAGCCGCGCGGCCATCATCCGGTCCGTCTCCTCCGCGGCAAATATGCCGTCCTCGTCAAAACGGATCACCGTCGCCGCGTCCACAAACTCATAATCTAAATAGGCGGCCATCACTTTTCCGTTTAAATACTCGCCGCGGGATGCCGCATAGTCCGCGCCCGCTTTCGCCTCAAAATTCTCCTGGATCAGAGCAAAATCCTCATCCAGGGAGAAATCCAGACCCAGCCCGGTAATGATCTCCCGGTATCTGTCATGGATTTCCTCCAGCTTCGCGGAAAAATCCTCCCCCGCTTCCGCCGCCGCGTAACAGCCGTACAGCATATCCGTCACTTTCGTGTCCCCGTCAAAACGCCGCCCCGGAGCTGAGGGAACCACGAACCTGCGGTCCCTGTCCGCCCGGATGATATTTCCAACTTTTTCAAACTGTGCCGCCGTGGCCAGGGAACTGCCGCCAAATTTCACAACTTTTCTCATAATCCCAAATCCTCGCCTATATCATAATCTATTCTTCTACGGGCAGAAGCTCAAAAACACCTCGCCAAGTAAGCAATGCATCTGCCCTTTCCGCACATTATATATTTTTCTCTTCAGATAAGCAATTATTTTTTATGATTTTATTTGCGAATGCATCCGCCTTCGCTTCATCCTCTTCAGAAACACCTGTTTTTTATCAAGGTGACCATAAAAAGATTCAAAGTTTTCATAAAATACTATTGGCTCCCTTCTGTAAATAGTGTATATATAACATATAAACAGTTAGGT
>JAJBTR010000426.1:0-2227 GCA_020860745.1 Lachnospiraceae bacterium
CGTGAACGGCGGTTCCCGCTGCTTCGTGTCCCGCGGGGCGCCTCAGGAGGCAAAGTGTGCGCAGGCGGCGGGGCCGGCGGAGAATGCGGTGCTCTCCATCTCGGCGAAGAACCCGGGCATGTGGGGCGACAGCATGAGTATTGTCGTGACGCCGGCCAGCAAGGCGAAGACGCAGATCCTTGAGGAGATCCAGACTGCGGACGGCAAGCGCTACTCCGTAAAGAACGCGGCGGGCTTCCGCGAGGGTGATGTGGTTGTCTATAAGGATATGACGTCCATCGAGTATAACCGCATCGTGAAAAGCCAGGACAACATCCTCACCTTTGAGAAAGAGTTCGAGGCGAATGTGGTAGATAAGAATCTCCTCCCGTCCAAAGTCATCAGCACCTGCGAGTTCAACCTGGAAGTAAAATGTGACGATATCGTAGAGTTTTACGAGAATCTTTCCTTTAACATTTCCGTTCCGAACTATGTAGAGAAAAAGACGGCAAAGTCCGACCTCATCGTGGCGAAGTATGTGGGATCCAGGATGGATGAATCGGAGGCTCCTTTTGTGCGGATCGCGGGAGAGGATCCGGACAAAGCGTTCTGCGTGATCAATATGAAAGGCGGAAGCAACGGCTCCGTCGCAAATATCACGGCAGCGGATTATATCGGCGTGGACAACGGCGCAGGCCGGCGTACGGGAATTCAGTCTTTCCTGGACAACGACAGCGTATCCATCATGGCGATTCCGGGTGTCACAGATCCCAATGTGCAGCTGATGCTGGTGGCGCACTGCGAGAACCTGGCAAGTCGTTTTGCGGTTCTGGATATGCCGCGCGACGCGAAGAAGATTGAGGATATTGTGGCACACAGAGATATCGTGGACAGCAGCTACGCGGCAATGTACCATCCGTGGCTGGAGGTATTCGATCCTCTGGACAAGAAAAATATCGCGATTCCGCCCAGCGGCTCTGTGATCGGTATTTATGCGAGAAGCGATACCGCGAGAGGCGTGCAGAAGGCTCCGGCGAATGAGACCGTCCGTGCGTGTGTGGGTCTGGACTGCCAGTTTAACAAGGGTGAGCAGGACATCCTGAATCCGAAGGGTGTCAATCTGATCCGCTCCTTCCCTGGACAGGGTATCCGGGTCTGGGGTGCGAGGACCGCAACCAGCGATCCGAGCTGGAAGTACATCAACGTCCGCCGTCTGTTTATCTTCGTGGAGGAGAGCATCAAGGCGAACACCAACTGGGCCGTGTTCGAGCCCAACGATGAGGTGCTGTGGGTTCGCGTGAAGCGTACGATCGACGTATTCCTGACCGGATTATGGAGAGGCGGTGCGCTGGCGGGTTCTGCTCCCTCGGAGGCATTTTTCGTGAATGTCGGCAGAAATACCATGAGCCAGGATGATATTGACAATGGAAGACTGATCTGTGTGATCGGTATCGCGCCTGTGAAACCGGCTGAATTTGTAATCTTCCGTATTTCTCAGAAGACTGAGTCGGGCGAATCAGCAGAATAAGAAAAGGAGGAATGAGAGATGGCTACTTATCCGCAGGGAAAGTTTAGATACAAAGTCGAGATCGACGGACTGGAAGCCGGTGGATTCTCAGAAGCATCAGGCTTCGACGCCTCCATCGATGTAATCGAGTACCGGGAAGGCGATATGGTTCAGACGCCGATGAAAGTTCCCGGACTGAAGAAATACGGCAACATTACCTTAAAGCAGGGTGTCACGGACTCCACGGTAATGTACGACTGGATCATCGCGGGTGTTGAGGGTGAGGTGGAGCGCAAGACTATCACTATCACCATCCTGGATGAGACAGAGACGGCGGCGGCGTCCTGGCAGGTGATCAACGCCTGGCCGGCAAAATACACCGCGCCCGATTTCAACGCGACGGCTTCAGAGATTGCCATTGAATCTCTGGAGATTGCCCATGAGGGTATGACCAGAGTATCGTAAGGAGCTGGAGAAGAATAACTTGCATAAGTTATTTGGCGGCAGATCATTACGTGATATTATGAGGGTACGGAAGTCATGAACGGAGCGTCCGCGTTTCCGTTCATGACTCCGGCGCCCGCAGACGCAAGAGCATATAAGCGCGGATTTCGTTAATGTGGAAGGCGTGTAGGATACTCTTCAGAGCGTTTAGAAATTTTGCTGTTTGCGCGCCTGAGAGTTTTTGGGGTTCAAAGATATTAACAATGTGACATAAGAATGTGACGGAAGGATAAACCA
>JAJBTR010000426.1:2237-4552 GCA_020860745.1 Lachnospiraceae bacterium
TAATTTACCATTGTATTGCAGAAAGGTTATGTGGACTGTGACTGACATCTTCATAAAACCGGGACAATGCGTCTGGCGACTGCGGCGGACGAGATCGTACCGCTGCGGGATCCCAGAGTACAGCAGAATCCCGGCTACCTGACGATTATCCTTCTCTCCCGCGTGATCACAAAGCTCGGCGAGATGCCTGCGGTGGATACCCGGGTGGTGGAAGGCCTGTACACGGCGGATCTGGCGTTCCTGCAGGATTTTTACCAGCGGATCAACCAGGCGGAGATTCCTGTCTACCGGACGATCTGTCCCCACTGCGGGGAGGAGATTGAGGTGCCGGTAAATTTTATGGAAGCCGGGCTATAGAGGTATATCCGGCGGACAAGATTTATGAGGAGACGGCGTTTATCGCTTACTATGTACACTGGCGGCGGGATGATATTCTGAATCTCACGCACAGAGAGAGGCTTCGCTGGTGCCGGGAGATTTCCGGCATCAATGAAAAGCTCAACGGGGAGCCGAAGCAGAAGGATATTTTTCAGATATGATGATAGACTGTGAAAGTGCAGAGCACGGAGCAATCCGCAGCATCATAAGCTCTATGAAAGAGGAAGCATCAGGATGTCGACACAGAATAATCTGGCTCAGCATACGAATTTTAAAGTGATATTAGACGGTGTGCCATTGGGGTTTTCCAAAGTATCCAATGTGTCCGCAACCATGGAGTATGAGACAGTTGCGGAGGGCGGGCTCAATGACCGGGTGCATTATCTGCCGAAGCCGAGGCAGAATCTCGATAAGCTGACGTTAGAGTATGGGATAGCAAGCGGTGATCTGCTCCGCACGACGCTGACGGCGGGCTCGGTACTGAGCAAGGGGGTTGTGATCATGGTCATGCCCACCAAGGGGAGTATCCCTACGGCAACCTACCAGGCGGACTGGGGAATTGTTACAAAATGGGAGATTGACGCGCTGGACGCGGGAAAAAGCGGACTTTTGATCAAGCGCGTGGAGATTTCGCATTCGGGTCTTTCGGAGACAATCAATAGAATAGGATTGTAAGATGATACAGGTATTTGAACCGTTCCGGTCGAAGATAAAACTTCATATCGGCGAAGAGTTCCTGCAGGATCTGTGGGACCGGTATGTGCCGGTATCCTCCGACGCGTATGAGAAAATATCGCTTATTTATTTAAACGGCGGAAAAGAGCGGGAGACAGAGGCCGTCCGGCCAATGCAGCAGACCGTCAATATGACAGTCAGAAATATCATTACCTGGATGGATCTTCGGCAGAATCCGGTTCTGTTCAACTGCCATGCTGTAAATCAGAGCATCCGAAATTCGACCCGCTATTGTCTGGAGCAGTTAAAAAGAAGCGATCGCACGATGTACCGTTTTCTGAAAGAGCAGGCTTCCCGTCTGGAACAGGAAGACTGGGAAGATCTTCGCTATCAGGAGTGGGCGCGCGAGACGAAAGCCGTAGAGATCTGGAGACAGGAATACCGCCTGTTGGAGCAGGTCTCTTTGCAAATTCAGAAAAAGAATCAGAAAATTTCTGCAGAGCGTGAGAGACAGGCAATCACGGATCTGATTCAGAAGATGAGCGATGGGGACTATAAGCACATCGCGGAAACGTTTTCCGGGTGGAAGCCGTCCCGGGAGACAGAGACTTCGTCTGAGCCGGAATTGAGAATGGAGCTGCCCCGCACAAGAGCAGCTATGGTTCACTGGCTGAACCGAAGCGATGATACACAGATCCGGCTGTTTCGGGAACAGATGACAGAGCTTGTATCGGAAGTGATCCGGTCGGAGGAGACGCGTCCCGCTCAGATGCGGGAGGCGCGGCAGACATTTGAAAGCGGGGATCGGACGCAGTCCGATGAGCAGCGAAATCGTGAGAGTCGAATGCGGTCGGATGAACAGCAAACATCGGAAAGCCCGGATTGGATGCGGTCCGGTGAGCGGCAAACGTCGGAAAGCGGGAATTGGACACAGTCCGCTCAGCAGTATAACCGGGAGAGCCGGGTAACAGAGAATGGGCAGAGCCATCTGAGGAGCCTGGAACGAATATCTGAGGAGAGGCAGAGCCACATGAGAAGCCAGGAGCGGATGTCTGAGGAGAGTCAGAGCCACTTGAGAAGCCGGGAGCAGGTGTCTGAGGATGGGCAGCGTAACCCGGAGAGTCAGAACCGGATACAGCTGACGGAGCAGCAGGAATCGGCTGGCGGGAGTCTGAGACCGGAGGATCTGCAGATCCAGCAGGAATCTATGAGAGTTTGCAGGCAGCTTGCGGAGGATTTGCGGGAGATTCGCGAACAGGAGG
>JAJBTR010000298.1 GCA_020860745.1 Lachnospiraceae bacterium
GACAAATATACCATCTTTGTTAGAATATACTCAAAGCATAAATTCTTTGAGTTCCACAGGAGATTCTTCTATCTGTTTTTTTCAAATGTAGTCTGTGCTTTTATTTTCTGAATAATCAATACAAGCACGGATACGAGGAAACGGGAGGATGCCTGATAGCTGTTTTACATATTCCTTTTCACGTTGTTCGTGGAAAGGAACATTGAAAAAGAAGACGAAAAGACCGGAGCAGGCCTCTTCCGCCACGCCCTATGATGACGTATACCGGACGATGATGAATGATTGCAGCCGCTGTTGATCCCTGTCATCAACGAAGTGTTTGGAGTACATTTTACCGGGAAGGAAATCAGATTTCTGCCAAACGAGCATTTTATCAATTAGCAGGACGACACTCATGACCGGAAAATATGCACTGACTCCCTGGCGAGGGTGCACCGGAACACGGTGTATCACGTTCTAACCGACCGACATTTACATTTTCAGATGGTTTTGCCTAGATAAGAACAAGGAAGATTATTAAAAACAAATGAGAGTACGTTGTATTGTAATGTTAGAAATAGTATTCACTGGGACGATAAATGTATTTGGCTATGTTATTCGATGAAATGATTTTGACAGAACGGTGTATAAATTTGCTGCAAAAAATTCTATGGTATGATACAAAAAAGTTTTTATAACACGAGTGAAGGGAAACGCTAATGTTAAAGATTTTTCAAACTGGAGATAATCATATCGGATTAAAATACGCAAGTCACGAAAAGGCGAGTATACTCGCATCTACAAGAATCAATGCGTTTGAAAACATGGTTTCTATTGCCAATAGGGAGAAATGTGATCTTTTTGTGATTACAGGAGATCTGTTTGAGAACACATATGGTATACCTAAAAGAGATGTTAAAACTCTTTTGGATATGCTTGCTTGCTTTAATGGCACCGTAATTGTATTGCCAGGGAATCATGACTACTATGATAAAGATGCAAAAGTGTGGCAGTATTTCAAAGATGTTGTATCTAGCAAGGACAACATTATGCTGCTGACAGAATATCGACCTTATTCGCTTACTGTTAATGACGAGGATGTTATGATTTATCCGGCTCATTGTACTTCGCTACATTCTGAACCAGGAAAGAATAATCTGGATTGGATTAAAAAAGCAGACATTACACCGGATAATATATATAAAATTGGTATCGCCCATGGAGCTGTGCAGGGTGAGACCATTGATAATGAAGGACAGTATTTCCTGATGACACGTTCCGAGTTTGAAAGTATACATATGGATGTCTGGCTCATCGGACATACCCATGTTCCTTTTCCTGCTAACCTCACAGAAGATTTTTCTGTATGTGAAAATATTCTTAACGCCGGTACGCATGTGCAGACTGATGTTTCCTGCAATACGGAGGGCTATTGTTTTGTCGTGGAAATTGATGACAACAAAGAAGTTCGTGCAAGAAAAATAAAATCAGGTAATCTCTATTTTTGCCGAAAGAACATTACCCTGATGGCCGGTGAGATGAATGCAATTTTGGATTGCGAAATTGCTGATATTCCGGATAACAGTGTTGTAGATCTGATCTTTTCCGGTGCTGTGACAGCGGAAGAATACGACAATAGAATATCTGAAATTGAGAGCCGCCTTTCCAGATTTTTGGAAGGAACTTACGATGATAATTCTCTTAGTAAGCTTATTTCCAAAGAATTGATTGATACTGAATTTGCTGAGACATCATTTTCTGGCAGCTTGTTGACAACGTTACTTGATGAGCCGAAAGAGGCACAGTTGGCTTATGAGTTGCTGAGATCGTTGAAGGAGGGGCGATAGGATGAAGATTAAAAATGTATCCTGTACTCAGTTTGCCGGCATACGTGACCGTAGCATTTCCTTTGATGAAGGAATTAATCTTATTTATGGGAAAAATGAAAGTGGAAAGAGTACACTTGTCAATCTTATTTCCTGTATTTTTTTCAAAATGTTCGTATTGATGGCAGGAAAGACCGGGAATTTAAGGAACTGTATTATCCTGGTATTCGCAAGGAAAGTACGATCATGGGTGATTATGCGGATGGGGAAATCACTTTCTGTGTCGAAAATAAAACTTATGTCTTAAAAAAAGAATGGGGCAGCGATGCCCGATGCACGCTCTCTACACCAGATGGCATAATCCGTGATCAGAAAAAAATCAAGGCAGTGTTAAGCGAAGTCCTTCTTTACGGTGAGGGAGTCTATTCAAATATGCTTTTTTCATCCCAGCGTAATATGGAGGATTCTCTGAGAACCATTTTGGATGCATCAAAAAAGAATGATGCGAAACAGGAAATTACTAACGCTGTAACACAGGCATTTTCTGAAGGCGATGGTGTTGCTGCAGATGCTATTGAACAGGCAATCAATAAGAAAATTGAGGAAATTTCCGGCAAGCATTGGGATATAGAAAGAAATGCGCCTGTTCGTAAAGCGGGGCGTTGGTCAAATGAACGAGGTGAGATATTAAAGGTATATTACGAATTGGAAGATGCCAAAGATATTCTTAACAATATCAAGGGCCTTGAAGAAGAGTCTGACATTGCTATTGCGGATTTTGGCAAAAAGGATAAAGAAGCTTCTCTGGCGACAGCGGCTTATGAAAACTTTCGTTCCTTTGCCGATGTACTTACACTTCAAAATGAACGAAAAAAAAGATAGAAAGTCTTAAAAAAGAACTGGCAAAGCTTCAGAGAGTATTAACTGTATGGCCGGAGCTCACGAACAATCTTAAAAACGCAGCCGCATTAAAAGAAGAATTGGAATGTCGGCAGTTTTTGGACAAGTACGAATCCGCTAAGGGCTTGACCGATGAAATTGATGATTTACGCGGTGAAGTTGCAGATTTGCATCGCCCCACAGCCGATGAAATCTCCAGCGTAAATAGCGCTCAGAAAAAGATTGCAGCTCTGGAGAACAAGCTGTGCGGGATGAATCTGAAAGCTGTTATCAAAATGTTTGATAATCATAGCATGAACATAAGATCTCTTCGAACCGGGGAACTTTTGGATATTAATGATCAGATAGAAATTACGGAAGCAGTAAAAATTACGGTCCCTGGAGTAATGGAAATGCAGCTTTTCCCTGCGAATGTAGATGTGTCTGAGATAGAAACTAAAATTGATGAGCAGAAGAAACTAATCAGTGGTATTTTTCAGCGTTATGGGGTGGATAATCTGGAGGATTTAGAACAGCTTGATCAAAAGTTCCGTATCAATGAAACAGAAATCGAAAGACGTTCCGAACGTCTTTCTGCTGTCCTGGACGGTGCAGATTTTGATGAATTAGAGACTAAGGTAAATGCCATTGGTGGTGAAATTCGCGGCAAAGATAGTATTGCTGACGATATTCGTTCCCTTTGTGGGGGCAGAGATATCATACGGTATATTACTGAAAAGGAAACCATTATTCAGGGATATATTAACGAATATGACAATATTGTGTCTCTGAGGAACCAGGTACATGAAGTTAAAGCAGAGTTGAAACAGGCGCAGGATTCGATTGCAGTTTCGCAGGATATTCCCACAGAATATGCTAACATAGCTGATCCAGAAAATTATCTTACTAACTTGCAAAAAGAAAATAAGTCCAAGCAGGAGATTCGGGAAAAGGTTCTAACGGCAAAAACCAAGGCACTCAGTAAATTAGAATCTTACAAAGAAAATCTTCCTGGTGATCCTGTTGAACTTAAAAGGCGTGCAGAACATAAATTTGAGGAGACAAAGGAACTTCTCGGACATTGGATGCATATTGCTGAGGTTTTTTCGACATTGAAACAGAATGTGCAGAGTAATCCAATGCAGGATTTATCTGATAGTTTTACGCATTATCTCGGTGTAATCTCTGATGGGAAGATTGCTTCTGAATTTCCAAATCCGGAAACGTTGGATATGAATATTTATAGTGGTAATAATCTTTTGGATTATGATAAACTTTCTGAAGGTACAAAGGCAACGGTATATCTGGCATTCCGTTTGGCAGTGCTTGATCACCTTTTCCCTGATGGAGGTGTAATTGTGTTTGATGATCCATTTACTGATATGGATGAAGAACGCATGGTACAGTCATGTGGGTTGATAAAAGAGTGTGCAAAACACCATCAGGTTATTTTCCTTACATGTAAAGAGGAGTATACAAACATTTTTGGTGGGAATGAGATAAGGTTGGAAACATGATAACTGCAGAAATTGGCTACTAAATGTGAGTTGCATAGACTGTTAGCGCAAGCATATCGGTAACATATACGAGTATCTCCAGACATTCTTATGTCTGCACTGAAGTCCGGCAAACCTGCACTAAAAGTCCGTGCAGTGTACGCTCAGCGGCCGGAAAAACGCATCACTGATTCAGTCTTTGCGATTATCGGGATGGAGGCGAAAACATACCTCATGGAATGTCAGAGCAGACCTGATAACAGTATGCTGGTGAGAATCTTTGAATACGCCGCGCAAGTGGCGCTGGATGAGGGGAATATGATCGGGGATACCTTGCAGGTGGAAATTCCAAACTGTG
>JAJBTR010000155.1 GCA_020860745.1 Lachnospiraceae bacterium
TCCAGAAACCGCTCAAATTTTTCGCGCTTGATCAATGCGCTGCTGCTCATAGCATTCGGGCGCAACTTTTTCGTTTACAAATTATGCAAAAGAAGGCAGCCGATTCAGACCGACCTCTTTCCCATGGATTAACAAAAAGACATTGCCTTCTTTCTTTTCAACGGTTACGCCTGGCCAGTTTCCTACAAACTGGACTGCACCTGTCAATGCGTTAAAAAGAGTCGTTTTTCCGCTGTTCGGATTTCCGGCCAGCGCCAGTACGAAATTTTTCATTTTCCGATTGCCCTCCTTTATTCCACCTCAATCATCTGTGCGTCTTCCTTGCGGATAGAAAGCTCGTAGCCCCGTACGTTCACTTCAACCGGATCCCCAAGGGGAGCTACCTTACGGACGTATACCTCAACGCCCTTTGTGACTCCCATATCCATAATCCGGCGTCTCGTGGCTCCCTCTCCGTGAAGTTTGACCACCTTTGCCGCTGCCCCTACCGGGACATCACGTAATGTCTTCATAATGACAACCACCTTCTATTTCTTTTTCCATTTCAGCAGCAGCGCTGAATTTATAATCACAATCACCGAGCCGGCATTATGTACCAGCGCACCGACAACCGGGTTTAATGTCCCGATAATCGCAAGAATGATCGCGATGAAATTAAGCGTCATGGAAAATGTCATATTCAGCTTAATCGTCTTCATCATCCGCTTAGACAGCGCGATCAGGTGCGGCAGCTCTTTTACCTCATCGTCCACCAGGGCGATATCCGCCGCATCGACTACAATATCGCTTCCTACACCGCCCATCGCAATGCCGACATTCGCTTTTTTCAGAGCAGGCGCATCGTTCACCCCATCACCGATCATGCAGACAGCCTCGTCTTTTTTCTGGTACTCATCAATCCGGTTCAGCTTATCCTCCGGCAGGCAGTCCGCATGGACTTCCTCAATATGAAGCTGACCGGCTATGGCGGAGGCGGCTCTTTCGTTGTCGCCGGTCAGAAGGACGGGCTGCACACCCAGATCTTTCAGTGTGCCAATCATACCAATACTTTCAACCCGTACTGTGTCCGACAAAACAATGTATCCGCTCAGGCGGCCGGAAACTGCAAGATAAGTAACGGTGCAGCCTTTCGACAGATACTGATCCGCCTTAAGCAGTACAGCCTCCGGCACTCCGATCTTTTTTTCCGCGAGCAGTTCCATATTGCCTGCAAGGATCTCTTTCCCACCAACCTCTGCGCAAACGCCGCGTCCCGGCAGCATCCGGAAATTTTCACTGGAGAGAAGGTCGTTATTATTCTCATGCTTATACGAACGGACAATCGCTTTCCCCAGCGGATGTTCGGAAAGTTGTTCTGCCGATGCACAGAGGCGGTATAACTCTGTATCATCAATCGCGTCATCGATGCTTTCGACCTCCACAACCTGTGGTGTTCCATAGGTCAGCGTTCCCGTCTTGTCAAAGGTAATTTTGGTGACAGACGCCAGCCGTTCCAGAGCGTCACCTTCCCTCACCAGAAATCCGTGTTTTGTGGCGTTCCCGATCGCTGCCATGATCGCCGTGGGCGTGGCAAGCACAAGCGCACACGGACAGAACACGACCAGTATCGTAACCGCACGGATAATCTCACCGCTAAAGAGCCATGTCAGGGCGGCAGCGGAGAGCGCGATCACGACAATCCATGTAGCCCATCGGTCAGCCACACCTACGATTTTCGCTTTCCCTGCATCCGCCGACTGTACTAACCGTATCATCCGCTGGATGGAACTGTCCTCCCCAACCTTTGTTGCCCGCATCTCAAAAGCGCCAAACTGGTTGACCGTGCCGCTTTTCACCTCATCGCCCACCGTCTTATCCACCGGAAGGGATTCGCCGGTCATAACTGCCTGATTCACGGATGTCTGCCCGAAGATGATCACGCCGTCCACGGGAACCGTCTCGCCCGGGAGGACACGGAGCAGCGCATCCACTGGGACTTCACTGGCGGGAATGATTTTTTCCGTTCCGTCTGTCAGGAGCCTGGCTGTCTGCGGGGTCAGGTGCACCAGCTTTTCGATACCTGCCCTTGCTTTCGCAACCGTCAGATCTTCCAACAGCCCGCCCAGCTGCATGATAAACGCAACCTCGCCGGCAGCGAAATCCTCGCCGATGCAGACAGATGCAATCAGGGCAATCGATACCAGCACATCCGCTTTGATATCAAAAGCCGTGACCAGCCCTATGATTGCTTCCAGAATAATGGGAATGCCGCAAAGGATAATCGCGATCCATGCCATATCAAAAGGGAAAGGGGACAGCTTCAGAAGGCTGCAAAGAATTGCCGCTCCCGATATCACAAGGCATACAATATCTTTTTTTACGCCGCCCAGTTCCAGCAGGCCTTCCAGTTTCTCCATCGCTCTCTTCATCTCAGATTTCATCCTCCCTGTGCATACCGTATCCCGCAACCTTTTCAAAACTGACATCGCTAAGGGCATGACCCAGACGGCGTCCTTCTGTTTGTGCCGTAACCGGATCAATTCCTGCCATTAAAAGATTCTTCTCAAAAAAGATGCTTTCTCCGTGTATTTTCCGCTATTGCCCTTCCCGCATCCGTCATATGGAGGCAATATTTTCCGTCTGCAAAAATCAGGCCATCTTTTTCCATAGCAAGGACAGCCTGGCTGACGCTGGCTCTCGAAAATCCCATAAACAATGCGAGGTCAGAAGACCGTATGTCATTTTGCTTTTCCCGAAGTTGGAACAATGCTTCCAGATAATCCTCGCGGGATTCCATGCTGATCTGTTTCATGCGGTTTTTTTGAATATCATTCATTTCGTAACCCTTTTCTGATAACGCATGGCATTATACCCATGCGGGTATTGGCTATATTATACATATAGGGGTATGGGAATGTCAATGGAAATGGATTAAGATTAGATGGTACTTACAAAAAAATTATGACATAAAAGAAAAAATCAAGGCAGCCAAGACCGGCCACCCTGATTCTAAACTTAAAAATTTCTAACTATTGCGGTTATCCCATATTTGCAAACCGCTCTACCGCTTTCGTGAAATCGGCAATCGTTTTATCAGCATCCCCATGCTCGATCCCGTCGCGCACACAATGCTGAATATGTCCCTCAAGGACAACTTTCCCGCACCCATGCAGGGCGGATTTCGCCGCATTAATCTGCGCCAGGATATCTTCACACGGAATATCCTCATCCACCATCCGGTCGATGGCCTGCACCTGACCTATTATTTTTTTCAATCTGCGATGCAGGTTCTCAGAATCCATACATTGTCTCATGTTGTTTCCTCCTCGTATACATAAGGGTGTATGCGTACATGATAGAGCACTTCAAATTGTTTGTCAATCGCTTACCCAAATATTTGCCTGTCCAATATGATAACAAATAACATTACAAAGTATTTCGACACAACCCATCTGCATTTCCTGTAATTTGAAAAAACCGATTGATTTTCCTGCTGGCTTTGCGTATACTGCAAATAGAAACTGCAAATAGAAGTAGCAATGCTTCTCGTGTAGCGGCACGTAAAAGCTGTACTGCGCTTGGGCAGGGTAATTTCCAAGGCTGTTTAGATGTTCGGAAGGACATCGCGCCCACACCTGGGAGATACGGTGATTCCATGCCGGGGACTTTAATTTCCGGCGGCAACAGATACCCGGAATGGCATCGCGGCTGACAGCCAGCAGAAAACCGCTACTTTGATTACGGGCGCTGGGTAACAAGACGTGAAATGGTTATCTGCCCTTTTGATATTATTTTTGCAAATTCCATTCCGTCAACTTCAATCATTAATTATTCCCATATTCTCCGGCAGACTTTGCGTATACTACAAATTCTCATCTGTATATCTCGTCAACTGGGTCTCCATATCGCGCCCACCGTACATTACACGGATAACCGTAACAATGCCTGTTTCTTTATTCGGCATATAAAACACGCAATAATTATTTACCGGAACAATCCGCAATCCTCTGCTCTTCCATGGTTCAGTATCATATGCACGAAAACGTTCTGGTTGTTGAGATAAACTTAAAATACATTTCTCCAGACGATCCAACTGCCTGTTTGCATTTTCCGGAACTTGCAATTCATATGCTATATATTCATAAATATCACGCAAATCAGTTTCCGCCTGATTTGAAATGTTTACAGTATAGATCATAAAGCATAATCCCTGCGAATATCTGCAAACACTTCACTTGCAGCCCTGGTACGGTTAACCTTCATATCCTCATATCCTTTCTCCAATTCCATATTTATCTCTGCATCCGACAGAGAACTCATATCAATCGGACGTGAGGAGGGAATTTTTACATCAAATGGAAGTCCCCCCTGAAGGATAATCTGTTTATAAAACATATTGATTGCATTAGAAGCCGGGATACCCAGCGTTGATAAAATTTTTTCTGCCTGTTCTTTTACATCAGGCTCAATTCGCGCATATAAATTCGCTGATTTCGCTGCCATTCTGCATCGCTCCTTTCACCATAACCTTCTGTCCATATTATAC
>JAJBTR010000258.1 GCA_020860745.1 Lachnospiraceae bacterium
CATCTGATACCGCAGAAATCTTTGCAAGAGAAACCACTTCTTTCATTAGTTCACTGACATATAGGAGTTCTTCATCATCTTTATTTTCCGGCAAACTCTGATTGTCAAAAGGCATTTCTTCACCTTTTTTCAAATATCGCAATCGACTTTCCATTTCGACTATAGAATGAACATCCCAATCCGTGGTCATGGCATATAAAACATGCCCGTCATCACTCTTAACCGGAATTCCGGAAATAAATCCCCGATAATTTGTAGGGATCACGTAGCCAATCGTATTCAGTGGTTTCCCTTCTTTTAACATCTTCGGAATAATATCACATCGAATGACATTATTATCCTGCAATTCATAAATAGTTTTTCCAACTAAACTACTCTCATCTAATCCAGTCCGCTCCAAATATGCGGGGTTAACATATACAACATACCCATCTGCATCAGCAACAAAAAGTGTAATTGTCAAATTGTCACATATCCGCCGGAAGTCAATGCACTCTTTGCGATTCATATTGAAATTCCTTTGTTCTTAATAATCAACCCTACCTTATAATGACCCTTCTGAAAACAATATTAATCTGCGGCCTCCTCCAGAATCATCATCACTCCGCCGTAAATCCCGGCGGTATTTCCCAAAGTGGCCAGCTTAAACAGTGTCCCCCGGGCCGCATGAAACGCATACTCCACATAATGTTTCCGGATCACGTCAATCACAATATCGCCCGCTTTGGCCATGCCGCCGCCGATGACGAACGCCTGCGGGTTTACCACACAGGCAACCTGTGCGAGCGCTTTTCCCAACGTTTTTCCAAAATCATCCACCAGCTGCAGTGCCACCGGATCCTGATTTTTCGCCGCGTCAAAAACATCTTTGGATGTTACCGCATCTACTTCAACCTCACGGAGAATCGTCTTATCCCTATGCGTCTTCAGATAGTTTCTGGCAACCCGCGCTACACCATTCGCCGATGTATACTGCTCCAGGCAGCCGTGTTTTCCGCAGCCGCAGGTCTCCGGCTCATCATCCCGGACCGGCATATGGCCGATTTCTCCGCCGGCACCGTTGACACCCGGCAGAATTTTTCCGTTCAGAATAACGCCGCCGCCCACTCCGGTGCCCAGCGTGACCATAAACAGATGTTCATAACCTTTGCCGCCGCCCATCCACATCTCACCCAGGGCGGCCACATTAGCGTCATTGCCCGCCTTTGTGCGGAATCCGGTCAGCGCCTGCAGCTCCTGCTCTACGTTAAAAGTACCCCAACCGAGGTTTACACAGTGAAAAACCGTTCCGTCAGCTCCTACGGGGCCCGGCACGCCCATACCGATGCCTTCCACCTGTCCCGTGGAAATCTCATTCTTCTCCAATTCTCCAGCGATGCTGGCTGCAATATCACTCAGGATCTCCGACCCCGCGTTTTCTGTCCTGGTCTTGATCTCCCAGGTATCGCAAAGCGTTCCGTCCGTCTCAAAAAGCCCCATCTTGACCGTGGTTCCTCCGATATCGACTCCAAAAGCATATTTTTTCATGGTTGCACTCCCTTCCAATCTATCCTGATAATTATCATACCAAAAGCCATACCAGGAAATCAACAATTATTCTCAGATTTGCTGATTCAGGCAGCAAAAAATTTGCCGGATACTTATCTTTGCTACATTCGCCTGCAGGCCATTGCCAATTTTTCAGCATTCTGCTATTCTACTTTATATGAAAATACTTAGGGACAAGGAGAAACCCGTATGACAAACAAAGAAACCGTTTTAAAATTTTATGATGAGGTTTTTAACAACTGGGATCTTTCTCACATCGACGAGTACATGAAAGACAATTACATCCAGCACAATCCGACCTGCGAGGATGGCAAAGCAGGTTTTCTCGCTTTCGCCGATCATTTTCTGGCCATGAAGCCTCACATGGACATTGTCAGAATCGGGGAGGACAATGACATGGTCTACGTCTTTTTCAAATGCACGCTGGAAAACGGAATGGTGAATAAGGTCTGCGATATTTACCGTCTGGAAAACGGAATGCTGGCGGAGCACTGGGATGTTGTGGAGCATGATGTCGGAAATATAACCCCCAGACATACAAACGGTCTTTTCTGAAATAATGATAATTATTCAGAACCAGGCTCGAAAATGCTGCGGATACGTTTCCTCGCTGCCGCATTTTCGCCTGTGCACATGAAAGGGGCGGTCCCTTTCGGAGCCGCCCTGTATCTGTAAGATAGTAAATTGTTACGATTAGATGCTGCAAACCAAAGATTCTCTATATTATGTATAATCTCAATTACAGGAATCAGAAATTCAGCCTCGCAATCCATCAGATAATCTCCATCGCTGCCAGCCAGCCCTCTCTTACGGAATCACCGATCTGTCTCGCACGCACGCAGTCGCCGATCGTCCATACCGGCACATCAATCGCCGCTTTCAGATCGTCCGCATTGTGTGCACGGCGTCCCATCGCGTTCACGACAGAGTCTGCTTTCAGCGTAATCGTATTTCCATCCTGCTCGGCAACCACATAATCTTTGCCGACCTCAACGACTTTCGCGTTCACCTCATACTTTCCGCCATTCTTGTCAATAAAGTCATGAACCGCTGTCCGATACAACCCGGTCGTCTCCGGCATCAGGCATTCTTTCATCTCCACGATGGTCGTCTCGATTCCATGATCAATGTAATCGGCAGCTGCCTCACAGCCGACCAGTCCGCCGCCCAGCACAATCGTGCTCTTTCCAAGTCCGGCAAAATCGTTCCGGTATACATCCATTGCGGTGATCGCATTCTCAATACCCTTGATTGGCAGGATCAGATCATCGGAACCGACAGCGAGAATTACTGCGTCCGGTGCGATCTCCCGGATTATCTCCGGCGTCACTTCACAGTTTAACCGCACCTCAGCGCCGCTCTTATTGACATCACGGACAAGCAGGTCCTTAAAATTGCGGATATCTATCTTATGATCCGTATGATCTGTAAAGTTAATCAATCCGCCCAGCGCGCCTGACTTTTCGCAGAGAATAACCTGATGGCCGCACCCGATGGCTGTCAGAGCAGCCTGCATACCGCCGCATCCGCCGCCGACGATCAGAACTTTCCGGCTGCCCTGCGGTTTCGGCATATCCTCCGGCAGGACTTCATGGAAGGAAGCCGGCCATACGCCGTCCGGATTGATCGTGCAGGAATCCAGCGGCGGGAATTTTACCGTCCATTTTTCTGTCTCATGCTCGCCGGCCGGACCCGGATAGCAGCGTCCGCAGCGCAGGCAGCGTCGAATTTCATCGGCATGTCCGCTTGCCGCTTTATTCGGGAATGCAGGATCCGCAAAGAACTGTCTGCCCATGGATACCATATCAACTTTTCCCGCTGCGATGGCCTCTTCCGCCATCTCCGGGGAATTGATGCCGCCGACCACGGTCACCGGGACATGTACATTCTGTTTGATCACAGCAGCATTTTCGATGTTTGCTCCGTGCGGCGCGTAAGCTGTAGTGAATTCCCAGCTTCTGGAAGAGCTCAGATAGTGTCCGCAGGACACATGAATCATGTCTATGTACGGCTCACACAGCTTGCAGTATTGCACCGCATCCTCCAGCACCATGCCGTTCGGAATATGCTCATCACTGGAGACGCGGATCTCGATCAGGAAATCATCGCCCATCGCCTCGCGGACTGTCTTTAGCAGGTCAACGGTAAACCGTGCGCGGTTCTCGAAACTGCCGCCGTACTCATCCGTCCGCTTGTTGAACGCAGGCGACAAAAACTGCGCAGGAAGCCAGCCGTGCCCGCAGTGGATCATGACGCCTTCCCATCCCGCATCCCGAAACCATTTACAGGCAGTCACATAGTCCTGATACAGGTCGAGAATTTCTTCTTTTGTAAACGCGTCCACATGGGTGATCCCGTCCGGCAGGTCCTTCTCTGACGGTCCTTTCGGATTAATGCCGTCACCAATGTTTGTCTTGATTTCACCGCAGGAAAGCAATTCACCAATCGGCAGCGCCCCATAGCTTTTGATCATCTCAGCAGTCTTTTTTGTGGTCTCAAAAATCTCGTCCGTCCGGGAAGTATAGTCGATGTACGGTTCAAACGGAAACCGCTTGTCATACTCGTGGTTCGGGCTCAGTTCTCCCAGCACTACGCTGCCCGCGCCGCCGGCCGCTTTCAACTCCAGCATCCGATACGCACGCGGCGGGGTCGGCAAATGATAGTTGAATGCCGTCCCGTCAATATAATGCATAAACGCAAACATCGCCGGCGCCGCCTCAATGCGGTTTTTGATGGTCTTGCTTCCAACCTGAATCGGACTGAAAAGGTGTGGAAAATACGGGTTCTTTTCGCTCATAGAAAGTTCCTCCTTATAATTATGTAAAATTTTAGGTGCTTAAGAACGAATTTTTGCGCAAAATGGCAAAATTTCTATTCCGGTTTATCCGGATTAGGCGTTTACAAAACGCCACAGCCCGCCATAAAATCGAGCTTTTTTTCTTTTATAAAACAAAACAACGCCTCACAGGT
>JAJBTR010000323.1 GCA_020860745.1 Lachnospiraceae bacterium
AATATCAATTACAGATGCTATTATTGAATAGCTATAAATAAAAGCATTGACTATGAACACACTCCATAAACAACATATCAAAGGATTCATTTATCAGTTTGGAATATCTTCTTAAAGAAAGGTTAAAGGGGAAATGGATACTACACGCGGAATAGAAGCCACAAGAATCGATTATAAATTAAGTCTTGAACAGGAAAAGCCAAAAAGCTAATTGAAATCTGTATCAGCATTCGCCAATACTAGTGGCGGACGGATTTTGTTCGGTTTTACAGACAGCACACATGATGCAGTTGGTCTTGATGATTCACAATTAACAGCGAGCAAAATATCTGAACTTATTGAATCAAGAATCACACCGCATGCTCGTTTTGAAATCAATGAAATTTCAGCCGATGTGCAAGGAAAAACCTGTTTAGAATTAGTTATTTCAAATGGTCCGAATTACCCATATTACTATACACACGAAAGAACAATGGAAGCCTACATTCGACATGGAGACAGATCCGTCATTGCCACTTCTTCTGAATTGAACAACCTAATTTTAAAAGGACAAAACAGAACTTATGATTTTTTACCTAGCTCATACAGAAACGAAGACGTTAGTTTTACTCTCTTGAAAGCCACTTATAAAAAAGAAACAGGGGATGAATTTATCTTGCCAAGAGATCTTGTATCCATGGGATTCGTTGATTCTGATGGAATGGTAACAAATGCAGGTTTACTTTTATGTGACCAGGGTTTTATCCATCAGTCAAGAATTGTATGTACACGATGGAAAGGTATCGAAAAAGGTTCTATTGACGGGGATGCCCTTGATGATCAAGAGTATTCTGATACAAGCCTTATTACTCTTTTGGGTAATGCCGAATTATTTATACGAAATAATTCTAAGAATGCATGGACTATTCGTGGAATGCGACGGGAAGAAAATAGTGACTATCCATTTAAAGCAGTCAGAGAAGTTTTAGTGAATGCACTTATTCACCGTGACTACCAAATTATTGGTACTGAAGTTCATGTCGATATGTATGATGATCGCCTTGAGATTACTTCCCCGGGTGGGATGCTTAACGGAAGCCGCATTCAGGATTTAGATTTGAAACGTGTTCCGTCTATGAGAGGGAATGAAATTATTTCTGACATATTTGGGCGGCTACATTATATGGATCGTCGGGGCAGCGGTATTGGGCGAATAATCAATTCATATACTGAATATGAAGAAAAACCCATATTCTATTCCAATGAATACTATTTCCAAGTCGTCCTGCCAAATCGCAGTGTTGCCTTACCGGCTCAAATGACACTTGATTTAGAAGAGAAAAGTCAACTGGATAATGAGAAAACTCAATCGAATGGCCAGAAAACTCAATTTGTAGGAAGAAAAGTCAACTCAGAACAAGATTGGGAGCTAATTTACTTTAGAGAAAACATCATTGCAATCTCCGGAAATGATTTCAGGAAAAAGACGATAAATCAATTAGTTAAATTATTTGATCGATACCGTTACGAATATTCATTCAATCGTCGAAATGTTGCGGAGCTGTTTGGAATAACAGAAAACGGAGCGTCCGGCTTTATAAAGAAATGTCTCTCCCATCATATAATAGAAAAAGAGAAAGTTGACTCTTATCGGTTTATAAATGTTATAAACATTGATTAAATATGGCCGCTGTAAATGAAAAACCAAAAATCCGGCACTCATCCTTCAGAAAACAAAAATGCAACTATCGTCTAAAAGATTATGTTAAACAAAAGACGGGCAGAAATATTTATGATGGTTTAGATAAAACGACTATTAAGTTGTGAATATGCGGAAACTCTGATTAGGAGACAGGTAGAATGGATACGAAGGGTAAATCTTCCGGCAGAATATTTGCAGAAAACGAACAATACATCCTCCGCTTTTTGCAGACAGATGATAAAGAAAATTATATGGAAACAACCATGCAAAACAGCGATTATCCAAGAGCCTACGATATGGATGGTTTCGCTGATTACTGCTGGCAGAACACACCCGAAGAAAATGAACTGATTTTCTGCATTTTCGATAAGGCAACTGACACTTATTGTGGATTTTGCAATTTACGGCATACTGATACTGATACCCCGGAGGTAGGCATCAGCCTTCTCAGCGAACATCACTGTAAAGGCATTGGCTATCAGGCTTTAAGAATAATGATGGATACCTATTCCATCACAAATGAGGTTGAGTATTACATCGCAAAAGTTAGCGCGTATAATACGCATTCCCAACATTTAATGGAAAAATTAGGAGCTGTTCAGAGCGGCCGGGAAGACAGCGAGTTTAGACAGGCAGTGAATTCATTAATGAGTAAACCGGACGATACGATCCAATATGTTCTCAGTGATCTTCAGGAAAGGTATGAAGATGAGAACCAGTTAATTGTTTATCATCTTTGATTATATTTGGAAGCACTTAAGAATCCGATACACACAGGTTTAATAATTACAGGGGATGAAAAATATGAGTTATACATTATGTAAAATCTCTGCCTCACTTCTTACGGCGTTGGCGATTGCAGGCTTTTGTTCCGGATGTGCTAATAGTAATATTTATGATAAATTAGAGGACACTTTCCAGAAAACATCTGATTCTTCAAATGTTCTCGACACATATGTGGATGATGTATTAACTCAGGAATATGGAAGCGTGTCAGAAGATGATTATAATTCAGACATACCAACCGGAGTAATGACATCATGTATTCGCGATTTCGATAATGATGGAAGTGATGAACTTCTTGTTTTAATGCTGGAAGCTGACGAAAACTCATATGGAACATCCTATAACCATGTATTTCTCCGTATGTACGAAGAAGAAGACGGGGAAGCTGTATTAACGGACAAGTATTCTGCTCTGGAGTATGTTTTTTCCGGCCTGTACGAAATAAGTGGAATTTTCTTAACCGACTATAATGGGCAGATTTATATTTGCGGCAGCTATTCGGATGCTGATTCCAGGTGGTCTGATGGAAACATTTGGAATTCATTTATACTCACGTATGAAAAGGAAACTTTTGTTTCCAAATATGAAATTGAAAGAAGCAGCGCTGATGTGCCCAGTGATTCATACTATAACACTCTTAGTGAAATGGCCGAGTTCCTTGACGAAATCGGCTTGGAAAATGAATCCAAATATTTTGAGTTGGACATCCCTTCGTTCCGAATGGCAGATGATGAGGAAGAACTCTTAATGATGGTGGTCGGCTCTCCAGATGGAAAATTAGACCATTACAATTATTCATTTGAAAGCCTTGTCTATACCCTAAGTTACTCGGAAAAAGTGGAATATAAAAATTATGAAAACGATGAAGGATATCTATGTCCGTTCAGCACCTTCTATTTGATAAATGAGGAAGACATGGAAATATTGGAATCCGTTAATTCTGCTAATCTTCCATCCGGTAAAAGCCTCGCGCAAATGATGATTAATGAAATCTACGCAACATATGGCTATTCATTTTCTGATAAAAACATACAAAATTATTTTGAACAAAAAAGCTGGTACTATACAACGTATAATTCTGACATGGAAGAAATAAGCGAGACCCTGTCTGCACTAGAAAAAGAAAATATTGAGTATTTGACTACACTCGCCTCAGAAACAAGCAGTTCTGAAACTTCTGAGGAAAAAACCGAAACTTCCTTTTCATTTTCGGATCTCTCAGGGTATACACTTGATTTTTCGAGCGGTGCCGGTGCGTGGCGTACACAGCTTGTTGTTTATGCGGACGAAACATTTGCAGGTGTCTACTCTGATTGGAATGCCGGCTCTATTGGAGTCACAGACGATGGAACTGAATGGAATAGTGAATATTATTGGTGCTGTTTTAATGGGAAATTTTCAAACCTTAAACAGATAAATGATACCACCTGGTCTGCAGAAGTAGAATATTTAGAACAAGATGGCCAGACAGGTGATGAGGATGTTTGGGGAAACGTACTTTATATATGCAGTGATCCATATGGACTGGATGATGTGAAAACGGTATATTTTTACCTCCTGGAATCTAAAGTAATTGATTTGCCGGAGGAATATGTAAACTGGGCGCATTTGGCTGGAGCAACAGAATCTGATTCTGATATACAGTTAGGCAGTTATGGACTATATAATGTAAACGGGCAACAGAGCTTTAGCTGTTCTTATGGAGCTACTGATTATTCTGACCTTGTTTATTATGATGAACGAATTTCTACTGAAAATGATTATATTTTGCCAGAAAGCAGTATAAAGGTTTATACCGCTGATGAACTTTCAGTGCTTACTGCTGACCAACTTCGTATAGTGAGAAATAAAATATATGCCAGACATCACTATATATTTGATGACGAAGATTTGCAGGAATATTTTTATAGCTGTGTGTGGTATTTTGGCATGATTCCAAGTGATGAATTTGAAAGTTCAGTACTTTCAGATATAGAAAAGAAAAATATTGAGGTAATAAATAACGCCGAATCAAAATAA
>JAJBTR010000316.1 GCA_020860745.1 Lachnospiraceae bacterium
GAGTACGGGCATGAGTTTCTCTCAAAACATACAAAAATTGAAGCTCCGCCAGGCGGTTCGCCTGATACAGAACTCCAATCTTTCTATCGCTACTATTTCTGATGAATTAGGATACTCCGCTCCGGAAAACTTCCGGAAAGTTTTTAAAAAATACTATGGAATGACTCCGACAGAATACCGATCTGCGCAAAATACCCAAGATATACAACACAAATAGGATTGTGTATATCAAAAGATAAGAATACGGCCTCACAGGAACATCGCCATATAAAGCGGCAGATGCACAATATCATCTTTTACCAGAATATCCTTCGTGTACAAAATATATGCCTGCCCGGTTTTATTATGAAACTTCGCTCTGAATTTATCCAGTGAGGAATGCCTGCGATAAGAACCGGATTTCACCTCAACCGGACAGATTTTTCTCTTCTTTCGAATCAGGAAGTCGATTTCCATATGGTTTTTCCGATTGTCTGTATCAGAGCGGGAGTAAAAATACAGCCGGTGTCCGTTAGTCCGCAATTCCTGCGCCACGATGTTCTCCATCAGCATCCCTTCATTCACATGCAGTCTGTCCAGAAGAATGTCCCTGTACAGTTCATTGTCCGTAAAATCATCATCCATAAAAGAGTGCGTCACCAGAAGCCCGGTATCTCCCATATAGCACTTTCTGGTATTATGCTACAAGCTCATGTACAATCCGACCGTCGGATGTGTCGCAGTGTAACACGTATTGACAATCATAGCCTCCGACAGCCACATAAATGCATTCTCGTAATCCCGGTATCTCGCGCCTCTGCGCACATCGGAAATCTTATACTTCTTCTCTGCTCTGGCGAGCTGCGTCGGCATTTCATCAAATATAGCCAGAACCTTCGCTTCATACCCCTTCGCAAATTTTGTCACATCCTCGCGATATAATTGCAGGATACGCTTTTTCATCCGGTCTGCATCCTCGAAACTCTTTTTCTCCAGATAAAGCTCTACCGCCTGCGGCATTCCTCCCACAAGCATATACTGCCGGAAATCATTCATCACCCGCCGATGAACAGCCTGCCCGACCGGTTCCAGTTTTTCAAATTGTTCCCTTAAATACGGAATCGTTGTCTCATCTCCCATTGCCCACAAAAACTCTTCAAAATCCATAGGAAACATCTCGATATGCTCTTCCTCAGACGGAATCACAATATGCTCAACATTAACGCGCAGCGAAATAAGCGACCCCGTCTCCAGATAATCATACCGGCCATCCGCTACAAGATACTTTATCAGCTCTCTCGCCTCCGGATACCGCTGGACTTCATCAAAAATTAGCAGCGATTCTCTCAAATGCAGCGTTGTTCTGTAATATACTTCCAGTTTATTAAAAAAAAGATCAATATCATTCGTATCGTGCTCAAACATATCTCTGACATCCTGCGGAAGATGAGCAAAGTCAATCAGGATATAGCTCTTGTATTCGTTTCTTCCAAACTGCTCCGCAATGTAACTTTTGCCCACACGCCTGGCTCCGTCGATCAGAATCGCGCATCTTCCCTTGTCCCTCTCTTTCCACTCCAACAGGCGATCATAGATTTTTCTTTTCATATCATCCCTCCGCTCTGCCTTTTGTTCACGATGTCGGAGAAGTATAAACATCTGACTCTCATACAATTTGCAGTATATCCGCAAAAGGCAATTTTATGCATTAATATATTAGCACCAAAAGGCAGTTTTGTCGAGTTGCATTTCGCACCAAAAGGCAATTTTGAGCAAACTATTTTTTCACAAAAAGCAGTTCGGCAAAAAAAGAATTGAAACGGACAATCGAATCCGATTGCCCGTTCTGCATTGTATACTTAATGAAAAGATAACGTTAAACTGATAACTCCGCTTTCTGCCCGTCATCACCCGTTACCGTCACGGTCACCGCGCCGCTGCCGGTCCGCTTCAGTATCAGCAATGCCCTTCCGTAAAACGTCTCCGTCTTATCCGTGATAAAGTCATATTCCGGCTTAGGATTGCCGCTGCCGAAACCGAGAATCACCGCATCTCCGTCCGCACTGGCCTGCAGTACCTGCTCCGCCGCGTCGCAGACGATGCCGTCGGCATCCTCCGCCGCGATATCCACATAAATCAATGTCTCATCGTCCGCGGTCACTTCCTCTGCGGACAGCTTCAACTCTGCCGGTTCACCCGCAGTCTTCAAATCCATGCTACCGATTTCCGCTCCGTTCTCATAGGCCACCGCACGCAGCGCACCCGGCTCATAAACAGCCTCAAATAAAGTGCGGAAACCTGCTGCCTCCCCGGCCGGTTTTCTGCCCAGGGACACGCCGTTCGCAAACAATTCTACCTCATCGCCCGGCGCGTAGACTTCCACTACCACCGGTTTTCCCTCACAGCCGGGGAATGTCCAGGAAGAATGGTTATCGCTGATCACCCAGACCGTCTTCGTCGCCTCCTGGCCGTAACGGTAAGGATTCTGCACTGTGATATACGGATCCCTGCGGAGTCCGAATACCGCCTCCCGGAAGTAGGAAGTAGGACGGCGAAAGCCTGTGATATCGATATCGCCGCAGTAGGCAAGCTGGCACGGGAACTGCGCCCCGAAGCCGCCCTCACCCGGCGCATAGGCAACCACGCCGACACCGGCCTCACCGATGTAATCCCATCCGGTCCAGGTAAAATCTCCGATCACATGCGGCAGCCGCCGAACCAGACCCCAGTTGCGCGCGATCTCCGGCGGATACGTCTCACTTCCCACAATCACACGGTTCGGATATGCTTCACCATCCGGCTCATACCGGGCTGTCATGTAATTGTAACCGGCAATGTCCGTCCCCGCACAGGCTTTCTCCAGCCGCTCTGAAACCGCCCTGTGGCAGACGATCTGATCCATATGCGTATCCATGATCGTCATAAAGTCGTTGACATTCGCATCGGCATCCACCTCATCGGCATCCGCCAGCTCTGCCTGCAGATCACCCATGATCTGTCCGATGCTGTCCCCTGCGGCAAAAACGCCGTTGATGGAAGCCAGGGTAAACCGCCCGGTATCGAGGGAACGGATTTTCTCACAAATCTGATTGCAGATGGACGCGCCCAGATCGGTTCCGATCTCCGGGATCTCATTTCCCACCGAGTAGAGAATGACAGAGGGGTGATTGAAATCCTTGCAGACCATCGCCTCCACATCCGTCTCCCACCACCGGTCAAAGAAAAGCGAATAGTCGTTATCAGATTTGCACCGCGTCCACATATCAAAGGTCTCGTCCATGACATACACACCCAGCGCATCGCAGGCACGCAGAAGTGCAGGGGCCGCAGGATGATGCGACATACGGACCGCATTAAATCCGGCTTCCTTCAGCCGCTGTACTCTGCGGTACTCCGCCGCCTCGTAGGTGACCGCTCCCAGCAGACCGCTGTCGTGGTGGATACATGCGCCGCGCAGCTTGACAGATTTGCCGTTCACACGGAGTCCCCGCTTCGCGTCCAGCTCCAGCGTCCGGATGCCAAACGCGGTCTCGCTCTCATCCAGCAACTTTTCTCCCTCATAGAGTCTGCTCACCGCGCGGTACAGATTCGGTGCATCCTCCGACCAGTCTTTTGGCTGCTGCACTGCAATCCGCTGCATCGCCCGCTGATTTCCTCCCTCATAGAGTGTCAGATAAACGGTATCCTTCGCTGCCGTCTCCCCCTCCGGATTCAGAATCTCTGTCTCCAGGCGAAGCGGAACCGTTGCGTACCTGCGGTTTTTTATTTCCGATCTGACCATCAGAACAGCCAGTTTATCATCGAGAGATTCGGTCGTAACCTGCACGCCTTCCGGCTCCAGATAGACCGTATCGGAGACCAGCAGATACACATCGCGGTAGATCCCGCTGCCGCTGTACCACCGGCTGTTGGCCATCCCACTGTTTTTCACCAGGACACGAATCTCATTCTCCTGCCCATAGCGCAGATGATCATTCAATTTAACGTAAAAACCGGTGTATCCGTAAGGGCACTTCGCCGCCAGCTGCTCATTGACATAAACCATCGCGTTCATGTACACACCCTCAAATTTCAGCATCACCGTCTTCTCCCGGTACTCCTCCGGCGCATACAGCATTTTCACATAAGTATAAACATCCCCGTCCCGGTAACCGGTATTGCCCCCGTTGGGGCTGTCCGCCCGCGCAGGCGCCTCGAGCATCGCGTCGTGGGGCAGATCAATGTCCCGCGCAATTTCCGGAATATTCCACACCAGGGCAAACGCCCCCTTATCCGGCCAGAACTTCCATTCTTTGTTCCATTTTTCGATATACATTATTAACCTTTACCTCCTCATGATAAATAATAATTCCTGCTTATGTAGTATAACATCATACCATCTGTTTTTACAGTGCGTTTGCTGACATAACGGATTGGTAAAAACGACATCCAGGACTGATACATCATAATCTGGCTGCCAGCTTCTCAGGTTTTTTGTAGTTAATCTGAAAAGAAGCCGCCGCATTTCATGCGGCGACTCCGTACACTGCAATTGTCATTTCATATCTAAAGAGGGTAGCGGCTATCTGGCCGCACGCGCGGCTTTCGCCTTTTCCAGCTTCTCATGGAACATCTTCTGCTCCACAAGGAGATACGAGTTGGACGTGTAGATCAGGAACACCATGACTACCAGGCCATTGATCACCGTCATCATGGAAGAACTGAAGCCCAGCCAGGTCAGACCGGATGTCAGGAATGCCTGGGATACCGCGCCGATGAAAATACCGATCGGCTGCGAGCTGTACTTTGCGATCGCTCCGCCGATAAACATCGGTAAGAATGCGGTCATAAAATACGAGGAGCTGGAAAGTCCCGTCTCCGGCGATACGGTGCCGTATTTGCTGATATACACACAGGCAGCAATGCCCAGCAGGGCACCGGCAATTACATAACAGATGACAGCATTCTTCTTCTCATCGATACCCACATCCGTGGAGATCTTCTGACCGCTTGCCAGCGACTTCCGGTTATAGCCGAACTTTGTGTGATCCCAGATAATCACCATGACCACCAGCACCACCGCGATCAGTATCAGCGCACCGGGCATTTTGGAGAACACCAGCATATTGCTCTTGCCGACGAGTTTCACGCCCTTTGCCTTGTTGTACATAAAACCGAGCGCCTCATAGATCATCGCCAGGCCGAGGGATACGACCATCGGCGGCAGGCTGAGGGTCACATACACCAGTCCGGAGGCCAGTCCGATCACGGCTCCGATCAGCAGCGTGATCACCAGCAGCCCCATGGCGCCCATGTCATGCTCCTTGGCGATGTTGCCGCCAAGGATGATGGACAGGACGATAGTGGAGCCGATACTGAAATCAAACCGCCCGCTGGTCAGGTTGATGGACATCGCCAGCGCGATCAGCCCGGAGTACACCGACGTGTATAATATTGTCTGTAAATCAGTGCCTACACCGAATCCCGCGTTGCCTGTCGCATTACAGATAATGAAAAAGAACAGGTACACAATCACGGGGATCATGAGGCTCATCACGATGTTTTTCCCGATTTTTGCTATTTTTCCACTCATAGTTTACCCTCTTTAAAATACCAGATCTCTACAGTAGTTGTCTTTTCTTTACTCGATACCGGCGATAGCAGTTTCCGCATCAATGGATGAATAATACTCATAAATGTCATTGAATGTAATGCTCTCGTTCATTCCGGCAAACATATTCGCCATATCTTCGGCGGTAACAAAGAAGTTGCCCTCGTCATGATACTCATAAATCGCGTTAAAGGTATCCGAATCCGTCACAGTCCAGCGCTGGGTCAGGATCTTGCCTGCTTTTCCGTCATCTGTGCGAGTTACATCACTGTGACCGGTCACTGCGTTCACGATCTGTACAACCGCGTTTGCAAATACAATCTCCTCGCAGTCATATACGATACAGGTAACCAGACCGGAATTCACCGCGTCATAATAGGTGTCATTGGTCTCACCGATGGTCGCCACGCTGATGCTGTCAGATCTTCCGGCATCCGCAATCGGCTGGAAGAGGCTTGCCGCGTTAAAGGATACCGCTACGCCGTCGTAATCGCCTGCCAGCATTTTGCCTACCGCAGATGTGAAATCATCTGTTCCCGGCCATCCCTCAATGACATCCGAGTCGATGTCAAAAGTGATTTCATATCCGTCTGCCTGCGCATCCGCGATACCCGCAAGGAAACCATTCTGACGGTCGATAAACATCTGTACGCCGAAAGAAACTCCGCCGTTGCAGTAGAAGACATGAGTCACACCCTGCTCCGCCAGGCTGTAAGCCATCTGATAGCCGCCCAGGTAATCGCCGTTCTCCGTGGAACTCTCATCCTCGATGAATGTGTAAGTGCCTACATAAAGCTCCTCATCCGCGAAATCATCATAATACTGCTCCGTGCCCCAGTAGTACATGCCCTGATCAATGGTCTGCTGGATTGCCTCAGCGCCGGACACATTGTAGTATCCCATAATCGCATCGCAGCCTGCGGATGCGCAGGAGCTGATGAAGTCAAGCTCGCCCTCGGAATTCTCAATACTCTCGGAATACATAAAGGAAATGTTAAAATACTCCTCCAGGTAATCGAAGTACTCCTGCATCGCGAGGAACTGCTCATCGGTGGTATCGTACACCTCCACACCAATCGTTACGCCCTCTTCCGGCCAGGATCCGTCCAGATCGTAGGAGCTTTCCTCCGCATCAGCGGTTTCTTCCGTTGTCTCAGCGGCCGCACTGGTATCATCCGTGTCTGTGCCCGAATCAGAACTGCCGGAACCGCAGCCCGCTAATAACGCCGCACCCATTGCCCCACAGAGGGCGATTGCCAAAAATCTCTTTTTCATCTTGTCCTCCTTCTGAATTGAATATGGATAAAAAATTTATGTAGAAATCCGCAGCCTATCTCGGCAGCAGTTTTCCTCTGTAACTTAAGCTGGAGATCAGTACCACCACGATGAAAACAATACCCCGGCAGATCTGAATCTGCCCGGTGGTCAGTCCCATAATCGTCAGTCCGCTGTTCAACACGGTGATCGTCGCCGCTCCCAGGAGACCAGCGCTGATCTTGGACTTCGGTCCGCCGGAGAGGGGCATGCCGCCCAGAACCAGGGCAACCATGACATCGTTGCCCACACTGCTCGCTGTCGTGCCGCCAACCGTACGGGTGCGCAGCAGAATAACGAAAGCCGCAATCGCCACGCCGACGGAACTGATCAGGAAAGCGACAATCGTCGTCTTTCTCGTATCGATACCGCTCTGTTTTGCGGAGATGATATTGCCGCCCATGTTCTTGACGCGGACACCGATGGAAGTAAAATTAAACAGAACCAGGCAGATGATAAAAAACGCTGCCAGGAAAATAATATTTACCACAGACATCTGCGAAAAGCTTAAGGTAGGAATCTCTTTCACCGCGTCAGACAGGTAAATCGTGGACTCGCTGCCCATGATGACCAGCACCACGGCGGAGATAACCGAGCCAAGGACAATCGTGAAGATGAAGAACGGCACATTCACCGTCGCCGCGAAAATACCCTTCACCAGTCCGAATGCCAGAGCCACCAGCAGGATCACGATCGCCGCCACAAAGATATTGCCCGTGCCGATGGCAGCATACCCGCCGATCACGGCGGCAAAACAGATACAGCCGCTTAAGGACATATCAAAGTATCCTGCGCCGAAGACGAAGACCGCCCCGATCGTGGCCAGCGCCGTCACAATCACGGAATTGCTCATCGTCTGAAGGTTTGTCACCGAGAGCAGCGCCCCCTTCGTCAATGCGGTAAAGATAATGATCACTGCCACCAGGCCGATATAAGGGGCTATATTTCCGATTAGTTTTGCATCGATTTTTTTCGTATTCTTATCCATCCTGTCTCTCTCCCTTATATCATTACGTCGATGATGGCGTTCTCGCTCAGATCTTCGCTCCGCATAAACTCGCCCGCCAGCTCGCCGTCCTTTAAGATCAGAAGACGGTCGCTCATGCCGATCAGCTCCGGCATCTCCTCGGAGATCATGACAATGGACTTGCCCGCCTTGCGCATCTCATCAATGAGGTGATACATGGCAGCCTTGACGCCGATATCCACACCACGGGTCGGACAGTCGAGAATGAGAATATCGCAATCCCTGCCGATCCACTTGCCGAACACAACCTTCTGCTTGTTTCCTCCGGAGAGATACTGGACATCCTGCGTGATGGACGCGCATTTGATGCTCAGTACATCCTTCTGTTTGTTGACATATTCCTTACAATCCTTCGGGAAAAGGAAAAACCCTTTCTGTATCTTATCATAGCCCGCCGCCAGAATATTGTCCTGAATACTCTCCGTCAGAACCAGAGCTTCCTGGTCACGGTTCTTCGATACGTAGCCGTATCCTAAGAGCAGCGCCTGCCTGGGCTTCGAGATGACCTGACCGCTTCTGACATCCGTCACAGAACCGTCCAGGATCTTCTCCTCGCCGAAGAGCGCCCGTCCCAGCTCATGCATCCCGCAGTGGGAAAGCCCGCCGATCCCGAGCACTTCCCCTTTATGTAACTCCATGGAGAAATTCATCAGCAAGCCGGTACCGGTCGTGACATTGTCCACTTTCACAACCACCTCATCGCTGATGGGCGTGCCGTAATCGCTGCGGTAATAGTCTCCGCTCATCTCACGACCAACCATGTGACGTTTAATATCGTCCTCATTCATCTGATCTTTTGTCATGGTCGTAATCAGCTTTCCGTCCCGCAGTACCGTCAGGGTATCACAGGTCTCCATCAGCTCGTCCAGGTCGTGGGAGATAAACACGACTGCCTTATTATTCTCTTTCATTTTGCGCATAATGCCGTAGATAATGTCACGGCCTTTCTGTGACAGCGCCGTGGTCGTCTCATCGACCACCAGCATCTCCGGATCATTGTAGACCGTTTTAGCGATCTCCACCAGCTTGCGGTCCTGCATATCCAGCGCATCGATGGGCATTGCCGGATCCACGCCCTCAAATCCAATGGCGTCCAGCGCTTTCTTCGCCTCCGCATTCATCTTCTTCCGGTTGACCAGACCGCCCTTTGCAAACTTATCCTCGCTGCCGAGGAAGATATTCTGCGCCACAGTGATCCCGGAAACCGTACCCTGCTCCTGAACGATCATACCGATACCGGCCTCCGCACCCGCGATCATCGTCGCCGGTTTGTGGGGCTGTCCCTTAAAGAACATCTCCCCGCTGGTAGCCGGCTGCATCCCCGCCGCGATGGAGGTGATCGTAGATTTGCCGGAACCATTCTCGCCGATCAGCCCGGTGATCTCTCCGCGGTAAACCTTGAAATCCACCTCATTCAGCGCGATGGTCGGTCCAAAGTGCTTGGATAATTTCCTGGCTTCAAACAGTAATTCCCTTTCCATCTTCCCTCTCCTCGTGTGATCAGATTACTTTTTTGTAACTCGTATAATTTTACCAGTAAATCATATTGTCTTCATCCGTTTTTTGAGCAAATATTGCATCCGAAGATAAGTTCTTTTTTCGAACCCATTTTTTGACATTATTTTTTTACACAAAACTTTCCGCCGAATCTTTGTTTTTTGGACAAAACCATTTTTTCTCAGCAATTCTATGTTACAATAGGAACAAAAAAAGAAAGAAGGAAGACGAATGATTTCTGACTACACCAGCAGCCCCACCGGACTGCCTTTTACACAGGGTATATACAGCAACTTCACGCCGGAACTGCACTGGTCCCAGAATATGACAATCGACTTTGTACTGTGCGGTTCTCTGGATATCCACTATGGCGGTCACACCCGGCATTTCATCCAGAATGATATTTTCTTCTTTCTTCCATTTGAAACCCTGTCCGTCGTCATGGCAACCCCGGACACCAGACTGCTTCGTATTTCCGTGGACGCTGATTTTCTCACGAAACTCATCCCGGATTTTTCCTCGCTTGTCCTGCGCCAGCACCATGTAGAAGAGGATTTCCGCAACCCTCTCTACCGCTGTCTGTGCCATACACTGGCCTCCATCGTGTTTCTCAATACCGATCCGGATACCTGCGCCCAGATTCGAATGTTGGAGTCCGCAACGGGTATGCTGAGCACGATACTGAAAGAATTTGCCGGGAAATCCGATACTTCCAGGGAAAGAGATTACACCACAACCCGGATCAACGACATTTTATCTTACATTCATAATCATTATACAGAAAAAATACGGGTCTCTGACATCGCCTCCCACCTGGGGATTCATCCGCAGTATTTTTCCAGCTTTTTTACAAAGCATTTTCATACCGGCTTTTCCGAGTACCTGGCATCCTATCGCGTCAACGCGTCTCTGAACCGGCTGCTGTTCACCGATGCGAACATTTTAAACATCGCGCTGGAAAACGGTTTTTCCAATCACAAGACCTACGGCACTGCCTTTCGAAAACTCTACGGCATGTCCCCCACAGAGTTCCGCAAGAGCTATCATAGACGCTTCCACACAGAAGAGCCGACAGAGAACGCCGATGAGATAGAAACCGGACAGGAGCCGGATCTCTTTGCCTTTCTTCGCCAGTTTCTCTCCAGCGATACCGCCGCGCCCCCTGCTCCGTTCCGCACACAGCCGCGGCATTTCCATCCGGAAAAGCTGTTAGCCCACAGTCAGATGAATCACCACATCCGCGCCTGCAGCGTTGGAAGAGCCATGGCCTGTCTCCGTCAGGATCTGCAGGCGCAGATCAGAGAAGCCAAAGAGGATCTCAACATCGACCATTTCCGCGTTCGGGATATCTTCTCGGATGCCCTCTATATTTATTACGAGAATGAAAACCATGAGCCGGTCTTTAACTGGCAGGCCCTGGACAACGCCTTTGACTTTATCCTCTCCACAGGGGCAAAGCCTTTTCCGGAGATCGGATATATGCCGGAAAAACTGGCCTCCAGAAAACAGTACGCCGGCCTGCAATTTCACCCCAATGTCAGCGCGCCGAAATCCATGCAGAAGTGGCAGTCGCTGGTGCGAAGTTTTCTGCTCCATTATATTGATCGCTATGGAATGGAAGAAATATCTGAGTGGTATTTTGACTTCTGGACTTCTCCGGATCTGGTTCTGAAAATGGCATACTGGTATGAAACAATGGAGGATTTCTTTGACTTTTACCGCTGTACATGGGAAGTATTTCAGGATATCTGTCCCTCCCTGAAGTTGGGAAGTCCAAATTTCTCCACCATGTCGGGCTTTCCCTGGTACCACGCTTTTTTCCAATACTGCCGAAAGCACAACATCACCCCCGCCTTCATCTCATTCCATGCCTACGGCTGTGATGTGATCGGCAAAGGTCCCGTATCCACAGGTCTGAACGATGTGGACAGCAGCTACTTTACCATTTCCAACCAGTACCAGATCCGCGATTTTCTCTCCGAGCTGCAGAAAATCATGAACGAGGAGGGATTCGGCTCTCGCCGGATTATCGTCTCTGATTTTAACCTGAATTTTATGCCGAGAGACTTAAACCGGGATACCTGCTACATGGCCGCGTATCTGGCCCACACTACCATCCACACGCTGGAGCAGGTGGAGATACTGGGACACTGGGCGTTGTCGGATATCCATGAGGACGCCTATCCGACAGGCACGCTGTTCTACGGCGGCCCCGGATTTATGAACTACCAGGGTCTGAAAAAAGCCTCCTATAACTCTTTGGTCCTCACCGGCCGTATGGGCGACATCCTGCTGGGACGCGGCGAAAATTATCTGCTGGCCAAGCGGCAGAATGTCTGGCAGCTCTATCTATACAATCTGGCAAAATTTGATAAATTTTACACAAATATAGACCATACTGCCATCGATAACAAACACCGCTACAACATCTACCACAACGCGGAGGATCTGCATGCGAACATCACTCTCGCCCTGCCCTCCGGCTCTTACTATATCAAAAAATTCGAAGTGAACAGAAGTTACGGCTCCGCCTACGATATCTGGGCGCAGATGGGCTATCCGGAGAGTTTTTCCAAAGACATGGGGGATTATCTGCGGGAAAAAAGCGTTCCCCACATTACCTACACCGTGCAGGATGTGGAGAGCGTTCTGACATTGAATGAAATCATACCGGCACACGGGCTGATTTTATTGGAGATATGGAAAAAATAACGACTATGCCAGCGGGTAATATTACGACAGGGAATGGATTATGTGATATGGTTGCATAGGGAAAACAAAGGAGGTATTTTTTATGAGTAACGAAAATGGCGGAGGCGAGCGTGGATTCATGGTGCAGTTTGACATTATCATGGTAGCTGTCGCGTTTACGATCGCTTCTTCCTTTACGACAAACTTCGTCAGCTTCTTTGGAAGCTATGCACCGTTTATCCTGATTTACGGCGTGCTGGCGATTATTGCAAACCTCGTACTGTTTAAAACATCCGAGGAAAAATATGTCGTTGAGACCGAAGAAAAACGTCCAATCACAAAGGATCTGGCTATCATCATCGGACATCATCCGAAGCTGATCACACTGCTGATCGTATGGTGCCTGGCCTCCATCGGATACGGAATTATGTTCTCCTCCTCGGTATACTATATTATGTATTACCTGATGAGACCTGATCTGATCACGGTTTACACGCTGATTATCTCTATCGGCGCTCTGCGGTGCCTGCTACGTCATCCTGTTCTTCGCAGGCAACAAGAGCCTGCCGCTGCTGTATGTGGCTTCATTCCTTGCCACATGCTTCGGTGCGATGGAACAGGGTCTGATTAACTTTTTCGTCAACGATACCATCGACTATATCCAGTTGAAAGAAGGGCTGTCAATGAACGGTATCATCAGCGCCATCAAGGGATTTGTTTACAAGATGGGTTCCACCACTACCAGCTCCGGTATCCTTGCAATCCCGGCTGCAACAGAATGCCGCTACCATGGCCGCAATGAACTGGCTGCGGTTCGGTATCCCGGCTGTCTGCTGCGCACTTGTCATCATCTTCCTGCTCATGTACCCGTTCAAGCCTTACTGGGGTGAGATTGCCAAGATGAAAGAAGGCATGAAAGCCAAAGACGAATAATAAAAATAACATACTGAAAACCATACTTACAACAGAAGAAACCTGTCCGATGCGGATGGGTTTTTTCTGTTGTGAAAGGCTCAATTCTATGGTAAGCTAACAATATGATAATTATTCAGAAACACGCAGCATTTTCAATTCTGGTTCTGAGAACTACACAATATCAGATAACGAAAGAGTCAAAGAGATCAGATTGAAAATGTTTCAGGAATGGATGGTGATGATGGAATGAGTATAAAAAGACCCCCCGTGGGAATCGAAAGCTTTGAAAAACTGCGCACAGGAAATTTTTACTATGCAGATAAAACAGGTATGATAAAAGAGCTATTAGAAAACTGGAGCGAAGTAAACCTTTTCACCCGCCCACGACGCTTCGGAAAAAGTCTTACCATGAGTATGCTCAGATCATTCTTTGAAATCGGAACAGATAAAAACCTGTTCCGCGGACTGGCCATCTCGCAGGAAACTATGCTCTGTGAAAGATATATGGGGCAATATCCCGTGATTTCCCTTTCTCTCAAACAGGTAAAGGGAAAGAATTATGAGGCAGCCCGAACACAGATGTGGAATCTGATCAAAGCCGAGGCGGAGCGTTTTGACTATCTCCAGGACAGCGGCAGGCTGAATGCCAGAGACAAAGCAATCATGATGAATCTCAGCGAGGGAATCGGCAGCCTGGAAGAGAGTCATTATCTGAGGTCAAGGCTCCTGTCTAAGCATCACGGAAAAGAAGTAATCATCCTGATTGACGAGTATGACGTCCCGCTTCAGAAAGCAGAAGCGAATGGATATTACGATGACATGACCGATCTGATCAGCCAGTTTTTCGGTTACGGCATGAAGACAAACGACTACGTACTTTTTTCTGTCATTACCGGCTGTCTCCGCATAGCAAAGGAAAGCATATTTACAGGCTTCAACAATCCTAAGGTTCATACGATTGTCGACGATCAGTATGATGAGTGGTTCGGTTTCACTGATGAAGAGGTGTGCCAAATGCTGCACTACTATGAATTAGATGAATACTATGAAACAACAAAGGAATGGTATGACGGTTACCTGTTCGGCACAGTAAACGTGTATTGTCCCTGGGATGTGATCAACTGGTGCGATCAGCTCCGCCGCAGTCAGAATCACACACCGCAGAATTTCTGGAGCAACACAAGCAGCAATGACATGGTACTGCGTTTTGTGGAACTGGCGGACGAAACCACCAAAGCAGATCTGGAAGAACTCTCAGAGGGAAAAAGCATCGACAAAGATGTCCAGATGGAACTGACCTACCGGAGATTGACAAGAGCATTGACAATCTCTGGAGCGTTCTGTTCATGACCGGTTATCTGACTCACTGCGGGAGAAATGAAGACGGCACATACCGACTCGTCATTCCGAACCGTGAGATTAGCAATCTGTTTGACCGGCAGATCAGAAACTGGTTTTATGAAAAAATCGAGGGCGGACTGGATCCCCTGTTTCATGCGTTTGACCGACATAGCACTGCCGATATCGAAGAAAACATTAATTCCTGTATGCGCGATTCCATCAGTTTCATGGACGGCGGCAATACGAAAGAAATGAAAGAAACCTTCTTCCACGGCCTGCTCCTCGGCATGCTGCGCAGCCGCCGCGGATGGCGTGTACAGTCAAATCGCGAAGCCGGAAACGGACGCGCGGATATTATCCTCACTGACAGGACCAGAGACTGCGGCCATATCATTGAAGTAAAATATTCCGACAGTTATGCCGAGTTGGAAACTGATGCCCAAAAAAGTCTCCGACAGATTGACGATACTCTATATGATGATTACTTCCGCGATTCTGATATTGATATTGTATATCATTATGGAATTGCATTCCACAGGAAAAAGTGCAAAGTGGCGGATGACAGTTCGTCCGGCCACCGCTGCCCCGGATAAAATTATATACCTTTCCTCCTAAAATGAGGCTATGTCACTTTCTGGTGAACCGAATCACAAAATAGGTAATAATCAACACCAGCACAACTGCCATCATGCCGTTCCAGGTGTTCTCAGAAAATGAAATATCCAGAATCTGTATCGCCCCCAAAACAATCAGGAACGCGCCGAGAATCACATATAGCACCGCCTTTTGCTTATCGCTGGTGCGAAGTCCCTTCTCGCTTCGGCTTCCCTGCACCAGGACAGCAGCTCCCAGAGCCACGCAGACAATTCCCAGGACAGGGAGCACGTAGACCGCGTCCACTTTTCCTGATAACAGAATCGCAAAAATCACACACACCCCGCACAGAGTAATAATTGTCATCGGATTTATTTTTCTCTTCATAATAACATTCTCTTTCATCACCGAAATGATCCGGCAGTGTTTTCTTACTCCTCTTCCAGTATCAGCGTCTGATCTGTCTCCGTCATTTTCCTGAAAATCGGACGCTCCGCATATTTGTCATTGGGATAATGGAGAGCGAACACAAGATCCCCGTTCTTATCCTCAAACATCATACCGTGTCCGCCGTTCTCCGGCCAGATCGGCTGTTCCACCTGCTTCCAGGGACCCATCACGGAATCACTCTCCGACCGGGCAACGCCGACCGCATATCCGGCCGTCCCCCAGCTGGACCAGAGCATGTAGAGATTGCCGCTCCCCATCTTCCGCAGGGAGGGGCCGTCTGTAAAATAACAGTCCCCCTCGATACCGAACTCCTGCTTTGCCCAGGGGAACGGCTTCGCCCAGGGCGCTGCCTTTGCAGGGAAAGCAACCCACGGCTCTCCCTCTGCATGGGACAGATCCAATGCAAGCTTTGTCACGGAAATATCCGCCTGACCATCGTCCTCAAAAGAATGGGAGAAAATCAGATACGGCGTATTTCCCTCAATATACAGAGTCCCATCAATGAACGTCCAGTCTTCCGGTGTCAGACGCTCGCCATACAATTCATAGGGTCCCTCCGGTTTTTCTGCTTTCAGAACATAAATACCTTTTTTCCTGCCGGGAGCTCCAAAGGTTGTGATAAAATAAAACGCTCCCTGATAGAAATAGCACTCCGGCGCCCAGAAATTCTCCGTCGCAAAGAAATCCTGCGGGCGGTGGAACACCTCGATCGGGCCTTCCCAGTTCTCCAGATCCTCTCCCACATAGCAGTCAAAACCGTCCGCCGGTCCCCAGCAGGTCGCGGAACGGGTGCCGTAAAGATAATATTTTCCCTTATGTAATAGAACATAGGGGTCACGAATATTAATATCGGTGATTTTCATTGAAAATTTCTCCTCCTTGTACATACACTTTAAAATAGTAGTATAACAAAAATCATTACTTTTTACAGAGAGAATAAAGACATTCCATGGAGTGGATTTGCGACAAAAAACAGGTTCATCGCCTGCTTCCTGTCCGGTAAATTAAACCACCGCCTCAATCAACACCTTATCGTCAAGCACGATCTCCTTAACACCAATCTCTGTCTTTTTATTAAAGTTGAAACTAAGCATATATCCCTTTTTCAGATGATAATAGTCGAGATATGCCTTCAATTGATTTTCACCGCGCTCATTATAAGAATTCCCGCGCCAAATCTTCAGTTCACACACATACTGGTTGCCCTGATAGTCTATGATCACATCCGTGCGCTCCTGATTCCGAGTACGGGATTCGATATAATAATTTCCAGTACCGTTTATAATCGGACGCAGATATAATAGAAAATATCTTCTCCCATCTTCCTCAACGAATTTCTGCGGCTGATCACCATAAAGGTCGTCAAAAGCTGCAACAAACCGCTCCAGAATTAACTTCATATCCAAACCATTGTCTTTGATAAACTGATCCATATGCCGCGAACCTTCTGCATACAAATCATTATTCTGTTCTTTTGCCAAAGTCAGAAAATAATTATACAAACGCGTTTCAAAAATCCGGTTAGCAATAACAACCGCATTCTCTTCTACTTTCACAAAACCAAACATCACAGCCATGCGGATATCCGGGTCATCCGGGCTATATGCAATTCGCTGTCCCTGAAACAACAAAAGATATATGAGATTTTTCAGTTCGAGGTAATCATTTAACTTTCCAATCAAAGAGTCAAACAATGGGCTGACTTCGCTGAGCACGATCCGAACCGCGGTCAAAACCCCTGCTCTGGTCCAGACTGCACCTGGCACAGTATATGCTTCTTGTTGCGAAAGCTGTTCATCCATAATCTTACAGATTCTTGAAACAAGATACGGATACCCCGAGGTATACTCATAAATCATATCAGCAATCGCCGTAACGTCAAACGCCAGATTGTGATCAGCATTATACTCACCCAGCATCACAACAATTTCTTCCGATGAAAAGCTCATATCAATATTAAAATCCGCTGCAATGTTCCACGGACTATTCGTCTTATGATCCTCTTCCATTCTTATTTTCTGCCGGATATTCCGAATATCATAAACCCCGGCAAGAATCACCGACTGAAAAGCGGAAACCTTTGGTCGTTTCAAATAATATGCGCGCAACTGAGCAAGAAAATCAATAAAAACCTGATTATTTGTCGCTGTGTCCACCTCATCAATAATCAAAACCGGAGCTTTTTCCAGTTTACCGCACCACGCCTTTATAACACGAAAGAGGGCATTTAGAGAATTGATCCTTGCAGTGCCCTCTGCAAAAGACAGAAGTTGTTCCTCTATCCCATCCGGAAATCCATCAACACTATCCAATAATTCCCCGGAAAACGCAGCTACAAATGTCTCCTCACTCTCAAATGATAACGCTCCCATAGTCTGAAAATCCAGACTGATCACCTCATAATCTTGTTTCAGGTAATCTGCAAGGGCATTTAAAGTAGTAGTCTTACCAAATTGCCTGGCACGATTGATTGTGAAATATGCCCCTTCATCCACCATTATTCTGATTGCTTTCAGTCGCGACGTAAGGTCAACCATATAATGTTTCTGCGGTATGCACGCACCGTTTACATTAAAAGTCTTCGTCATCAATCAACACTCTCCTGCATGATTCTGCTAATCACAAACTCCATTTTTTATGCATGATGTACTTTTCTTATAATACTAACATGGAGAATCGCAAAAAATACATATACAAAAATTCATTTTTTATTTCAACCGCCCGCAGCAGTTCTTATACTTCTTCCCGCTGCCGCACGGGCACGGATCATTGGGATATACCTTCTTCTGTGACCGTTTCTTCGGCGCTCTCTGGAGGGAATCATCCTTGTTGGTGCCGGTGACCTTCGCCACTTCCTCGCGCTCCACCTTCTGCTCCACGCGAACGTGGAAGAGCTGCCGGATGGTCTCCTCCTGCATATTTGCGATCATGCTGTCGAACATATCATATCCGGCCATCTTGTATTCCACCAGCGGATCTCTCTGACCATAAGTCTGCAGTCCGATACCCTCGCGGAGGATCTCCATGTCATCAATGTGATCCATCCACTTGCGGTCGATGCTCTTTAAGAGGATAACACGTTCCAGCTCACGGATCATATCCTCCTCCGGGAATTCCGCTTCCTTCGTCTCATACAGCTTAACCGCTTTTTCTTTCAGCATGTGCTTCAGCTCATTTTTATTTTTACCTTTAACGTCATCCTCACCCAGAGGTTCAATGGGAATAACCGGGATAAGCAGCTCATTCATCTCCAGCACATCCCAGGACTTTCCGCCCTCATCATCGTCCGACAGGCAGGTATCCACGGTATTTTCCACCCGGTCTGTAATCATCTTGTAAATCACGCTGCGCATGTTTTCTCCGTCCAGGACACGGCGGCGCTCGCCATAGATGATCTCTCTCTGGTCATTCATAACCTGGTCGTACTCCAACAGATTCTTACGGACGCCGAAGTTGTTGCTCTCAATCTTCTCCTGCGCCTTCTCGATGGCGCCTGAAAGCATCTTGTGCTCAATCTGCTCGCCCTCCGGAACGCCCAGCGCGTTAAACATGGTGATCAGCTTCTCCGAGCCGAAGAGCCGCATCAGGTCGTCCTCCAGGGAAATGTAAAAACGGGACTCGCCCGGATCGCCCTGCCGTCCGGAACGTCCGCGGAGCTGATTATCAATACGGCGGGACTCATGGCGCTCGGTGCCGACGATCTTCAATCCGCCGGCGGCTCTCGCCTCCTCGTCCAGCTTGATATCCGTACCACGGCCGGCCATGTTGGTAGCGATGGTCACTGCACCGTGAACACCGGCCTGGGCGACGATTTCTGCCTCCTGCTCGTGAAATTTTGCATTCAATACGTTGTGCTGGATGCCCTCTTTTTTCAGCATCCGGCTGAGCAGCTCGGAAGTCTCAATCGTAATGGTACCCACCAGAACCGGCTGGCCTTTGGCGTGCGTCTCCACAATCTCTTTCACGACAGCCTTAAACTTTTCATCTTTCGTCTTGTAGACGGCGTCCTGCAGATCCTTTCGGATCACCGGACGGTTCGTGGGAATCTCGATGACGTCCATCCCATAGATATCGCGGAACTCCTTTTCCTCCGTCAGCGCCGTACCGGTCATACCGGCCTTCTTGGTAAATTTATTAAAGAAATTCTGGAACGTGATGGTCGCCAGCGTCTTGCTCTCCCGCTTCACCTTCACATGCTCTTTCGCCTCAATCGCCTGATGCAGTCCGTCGGAATAGCGGCGTCCAGGCATGATACGTCCGGTAAACTCGTCGACGATGAGGATCTGATCCTCCGCCACCACGTAATCCTGGTCACGGAACATCAGATTGTGGGCGCGCAGCGCCAGAATGATATTGTGCTGAATCTCCAGGTTCTCCGGATCCGCCAGGTTCTCAATCTTGAAGAAGCGCTCCACCTTCTCCACGCCCTCCTGGGTCAGATTGATCACTTTGTCTTTCTCATTGACAATGAAATCGCCGGTCTCCTCAATCTCGATACCCATGATAGCGTCCATCTTGGAAAACTCCTGGCTGGCCTCGCCGCGGTGCATCTGCCGCGCCAGAATATCACAGGCCTCGTACAGCTTCGTCGATTTTCCGCTCTGACCGGAGATGATCAGCGGTGTCCGGGCCTCGTCGATCAGAACCGAGTCAACCTCATCGATAATGGCGTAGTGAAGCTCCCGCTGCACCAGCTGCTCCTTGTAGATCACCATGTTATCTCTCAGATAATCAAAACCGAGCTCGTTGTTCGTCACATAGGTAATGTCGCAGGCATACTGCTTTCTGCGCTCATCGTTCTCCATCCCGTTTAACACCACGCCGACGGTCAGGCCGAGGAACTCGTGAACCTTTCCCATCCACTCCGCGTCACGCTTTGCCAGATAATCGTTGACCGTGACGATGTGGACTCCTCTGCCCTCCAGGGCGTTTAAGTAAGCCGGACAGGTAGAAACCAGCGTCTTTCCTTCACCGGTCTTCATCTCGGAAATGCGCCCCTGGTGAAGAACAATACCGCCGATCAGCTGCACCCGGTAATGCTCCATGCCGAGAACCCGCCGCGCCGCCTCCCGCACCGTCGCGAAAGCCTCCGGGAGAATATCGTCCAGGGTCTCCCCGTTCGCCAGCCGTTCCTTAAATGCCGGGGTCTTCGCCTTCAGTTCTTCATCTGACAACTCCACCATCTGAGGACGCAGCGCCTCAATCTTATCTACAATCGGATCAATCCGTTTTAATTCGCGCGCGCTGTGCGTGCCGAATATTTTCTCTATCATTCCCATGTTATGTGGTCTCCTTACAAACCTTATCGTTTTATTTTCGTCCCGCCGCAGCCTTCATTCCGAATAATCCCGTTCTCCAAATAAAACAAAAACCGGAAAACACATCTTATGTCTGCGGTATTGAGGGCGCTTTTATCGTGTATTTTACCACTTTCTTTGCAAGGAAACAATATGCAAAGCCATGAACGAATTATGAACAATCTGTAAAAGGTTACTTTTCAAAGAATACGTCAATTACCGTTTCCGTGCACCATACACCCGTCATCCACTCAAACATAACCCTAAAACTTTAAATCACTCTAACCTCCGCACTGCATCCCTGACAGGTAAAAGAAAAGAGGGTGATACAGACAACTCATCAATTCCCATGTCAAGAAACATCTTCGTCAGTGACGTGTCCGCGGCCAGCTCCCCGCATATACCGACCCACACTCCGCTCTTATGTCCGTTTTCGACGACCATCTGAATAGACCGTAAAATTGCCGGGTGATGCGTATCCCTGATATGGTCCAGCTTCGCATTCTGCCGGTCGATCGCCAGAGTGTACTGCGTCAGATCATTCGTCCCGATACTGAAAAAATCCACCTCACGAGCCAGTTCTTCACTGATCCAGACGGCTGCCGGCGTCTCAATCATAACGCCGGTTTCCACATCTTTACAGGCAATTCCCTCCGCCGCCAGTTCTTTTTTTGCCTCTGCAAGAATACGCTTACACTCCCGCACCTCCTGCACAGAGATAATCATCGGAAACATAACAGAAATATTACCGTATACACTGGCCCGGAGAATCGCCCGCAGCTGTGTCTTAAACATCTCCGGCCGATTCAGGCAGATGCGGACGGCACGATAACCCATCGCCGGATTATCCTCTTTTTCCAACCCAAGATAGTCCGCCTGCTTATCCGCTCCGATATCCAGCGTGCGCACAATCACTTTTTTACCGTTCATCTTTTCTGCAACGGTTTTGTAAGCCAAAAACAGCTGCTGCTCCGTCGGGAATCCCTCAGATTCCAGATAAAGGAACTCACTGCGGAGCAGCCCGATACCCTCACCGTCATTCTCCAGGACAGAGTCCACATCTTTCACACTGCTGATATTCGTATAAAGGTGGATTTTTTTCCCGCCCTTTGTGACGGTTTCCTTTCCCTTTAATTCCCGCAGCAGTTCCTGTTTCTTCCCGTCTGCCCTCATCTTCGCGGTCATTTTTTCCAGGTACTCCGAGTCCGGATCAATCGTCACCTCGCCGGTATAACCGTCAACAACCGCCATCTTTCCATCCCACTCTTCCCGGATGTCAATGCCGGTAATCGCGGGGATATTCATGCTACGCGCCAGGATTGCCGCGTGAGAATGCACGGAACCGCGATGCGTGACAAAAGCCAGAATTCCGGATTTATCCAGCCAAACCGTTTCGCTGGGCGTCAGGTCATCCGCCATTAGGATCACCGATTCATCCGGCATCCGATCGCCCTCTTCGAATATCTCAGTCTCCTCCTGACTTCTCACATCCGGCTCCCGATTATTTAATATAGAGATCAATCGCCCTGTGATATCATTCACATCCTCCGCGCGGGGTTTCATTTACTCATCATCCATCTTCGCGAACAGATTGGAAAAACGCTCTCCCGCAGCCGCTATTGCAAATTCGGCATTGACTTGCTGTCCCCTTATCACGTG
>JAJBTR010000337.1:0-958 GCA_020860745.1 Lachnospiraceae bacterium
ATCAAAAGATGGGAGGATTATATACTTATGAAGACCGAAGAATTATTACCTGATATTTACCGGATACCGGTCAGTATGCTGGATAATCCGCTGAGAGAATTAAACAGCTACCTTATAAAAGGAGAAAACGGGAATTTGCTGATTGATACAGGATTTCATAACGAGATATGTAAACGGGATCTGCTCGGCGGATTGCGGGAGATCGGCGTAAAACCGGAGGAAACTGATATTTTTCTGACTCATCTTCACGGAGATCACTCAGGACTCGCTTCGGATATTGTAGGCGCCGATAAAAAAATTTATATCAGCGAACCTGATCGTTCCTGGATCGAGGATCCGATGGTGATTGATCAAAAATGGGAGGGATATATTCGAAGGCTGGCGGAAGGCGGTATGTCGGAAAGCCTGTTAAGAGATCTCAGGGAAATGGATGAGTCCGCCGGGTATTCGCCATCTGTCGGATGCAGAAATTACGTGAGCGTATATGATGGTGATACGATTTCTGTGGGAAGGTATCACCTGCAGTGTATACTGACGCCCGGCCATACGCCGGGACATATGTGCCTGTGGGATGAGGAGCATGGACTGATGTTCACCGGCGATCACGTGCTGTTTGATATCACGCCGAATATCACGAACTGGGAGGGTCTGGACGATGCGTTAGCTTCCTATCTGTCTTCACTGGAAAGTATAAAACAGTATCCGGTGAAAACTGCATTGCCGGGACACCGGAAAAGCGGAGATTATCAAGCCAGAATTGATAAGATTATACGTCATCATCAGGCGAGATTGTCTGAAACACTGCGCATTGTCAGCAGCTGCCCCGGATTAAATGCCACAGAAATTGCGGCGCGGTCAAAGTGGAATATACGGTCGAAGGACTGGGAAAGCTTTCCGGATTCCCAGAAGCAGTTTGCAGTGGGAGAAAGTATTGCGCATTTAGACTATCTTTATAATA
>JAJBTR010000337.1:968-4443 GCA_020860745.1 Lachnospiraceae bacterium
GTAACGGATGAATATGGCATCGTCCGATACTATCCGACCAAACACCAGGAACATTTATCGCCCGGAATTATAAAAAATGTACAATTTACGGCGTAATGTCCGTTAAAGTACAGAGATCCGTTTTTTGATAATTGAAAGTGTTTTCTAATGGATATATCATGAAGAAAATTTATAGAAGAGAGGTTGTTTATGATGATGTTGTGGACTTACATAATCCCGATTATCGGAGTTGTGGCCCTGCTGGTTGCCGCCGGTCTGGCCGCGAATGTGAAAAAACAGTCAGAGGGCAACGACCGCATGAAAGAAATTGCGGCGGCCCGCCAGGCGGGAGCACAGGCGGTTTTGTTCTCCGAGTACAAGATCCTGATTATTTTTATCGCTATTGTATTTGTGGCGGTAGGATTTGCGATCGGCTGGCCGACAGCGCTTTGCTTTCTGGTGGGGGCTGCCTTTTCCATCCTTGCAGGATATTGCGGTATGACGGTGGCCACAAGGGCAAATGTCAGAACGGCAAACGCAGCGAAAGAAAAAGGAATGTCGGCAGCCCTGCCGGTTGCATTTCGCGGCGGAGCAGTCATGGGACTTTGCGTCGTGGGTCTGGGGTTGCTTGGAGTGAGCCTGATTTATTTAGTCACAGGTAATTCCTCCATCCTGTTTGGGTTCAGCCTGGGTGCATCGTCTGTTGCGCTGTTCGCCCGTGTGGGCGGCGGTATCTATACCAAGGCCGCGGATGTAGGCGCTGATCTGGTGGGAAAGGTAGAGGCCGGCATTCCAGAGGATGATCCGCGTAACCCGGCTGTTATCGCTGATAACGTGGGCGACAATGTCGGTGATGTTGCCGGCATGGGAGCTGACTTATTTGAATCTTATGTCGGTTCCATTATCTCCGCGATTACTCTCGGACTGATCGCTTCCGGTATTTCCGGATCGTTTGGTCAGATCGGAGGAGCACTGTACCCGTTGGTGCTGGCTGCGACAGGAATTGTGGCATCCATCATTGGCGTGTTCTTTGTGAGGGGCAAAGACGGAGGCGATCCCCAGAAAGCCCTGAACACAGGCAGTTATGTCGCTGATATTATCACGGTGGTGCTGGCCGTGGCTTTGAGCAAACCGATGCTCGGATCATATAAACCCTGTGGCGCGATCATAGCAGGACTGCTGGTAGGTATTCTGATCGGACGCATCACGGAATATTACACATCTGATAAGTACAAACCGGTTCACAGGATTGCGGAGCAGTCTGAGACCGGATCTGCCACCAATATCATAAGCGGTCTTGCGGTAGGAATGAAATCGGTTCTGTGGCCGATTATCCTGATTGCAGTCGGCATCTTTGTGGCGTACAGATTTTCCGGCGTTTACGGTATTGCGCTGGCAGCGGTTGGAATGCTTGCCACAACCGGAAGTACTGTGGCTGTCGACGCCTATGGCCCGATCGCTGACAATGCGGGAGGTATTGCCGAGATGTCTGAGCTTGACGAAAGCGTGCGTGAGATTACAGATTCTCTGGATTCTGTTGGAAATACCACAGCAGCGATTGGAAAAGGATTTGCGATCGGATCCGCTGCGCTGACCGCCCTTGCGCTCTTTGTATCTTATGCGGAGGCCGTACAGCTTTCGACCATAGATTTGTTGGAACCGACTGTCATCATAGGTCTGTTTGTCGGCGCCATGCTGCCGTTTTTGTTCTCGGCAATTACGATGGAGGCAGTTTCCAAAGCGGCTTATAAGATGATAGAAGAGGTTCGCAGACAGTTTAGGGCGGATCCGGGCATTTTGCAGGGTACAAGCAAACCGGATTATAAATCCTGCGTAGGTATTTCCACGCAGGCTGCGCTGAAAGAAATGCTGCTGCCGGGTATTATTGCAATCGTCGTACCCATTGTTGTGGGAATCCTGCTCGGACCTGCCGCTCTCGGCGGACTTCTGGGCGGAGCGCTTGTAACCGGCGTTATGATGGCTATTTTTATGGCGAATTCCGGCGGCGCCTGGGACAACGCGAAGAAGTATATTGAGAGCGGACAGCATGGCGGAAAAGGAAGTGAACCGCATAAAGCAGCTGTCGTGGGAGATACCGTAGGAGATCCGTTTAAAGATACATCAGGACCTTCCATCAACATCCTGATTAAGCTGATGACGATCGTATCACTGGTATTCGCACCGATTTTCCTGACGATCGGTGGAATTTTATAGACCATACAACCAAAACCCTACCTATATCTATTGTTATTTACCTATTGTTAAATCAGTGCCGGCTGCGATATCTGATGTGAATTTATGTCAGGAATGTCATACACGTCTTTTGGACACTGCCATAATGAAAAGGGAGTATGCGAAATGAATATTAACCAATTATATGACCAGAAAAAGATGACGGCTGAGGCAATTGCTGCCAGGGTAAAGCCGGGTATGACAATCATGTCAGATATTGCGGCTGGTGCGCCGCCTGAGCTGATACATGAAATCGGAGCATATGTATTTGCAAATAAGATACCTCACGTAAATATGAATGGAATGCTGGATCTCTATCTGGATGAATCCTATACTTCTCCTGAGGCGGCGGGGTATCTGGACTATACTTCCTGGTTTACCAGCGGTACGGCGCGGGGGATGGTCAATGCGGGTCTGGCTGATGTGAGACCGGGCTATTATCATGAAATGCCGGGAATCATCAGAGATTATACCGATATAGACTGGTTTATCGCGGCTGTATCGCCGATGGATTCCCATGGATACTTCAGCCTGGGTTTGAACGGCTCTTTATCCGCGGTACTGGCGGAGCAGGCAAAACATATCTATCTGGAAGTAAATTCCAATATGCCGCGCTGCCTTCACGGGCCCATTCTGCATATTTCGCAGATTGACGGTTTCTGTCGGAACGATGTTCCTCTGCCGGAGCTTCCGCCGACGAAGATCAGTGAGAAAAGCGAGACAATAGGCAATCTGATCGCGCAGGAAGTGCCGGACGGAGCCACCATACAGCTTGGGATTGGCGGGATACCGGAAGCAGTCGGAGCTGCTCTGAAGGAAAAGAAACATCTTGGTATTCACACGGAGATGTTTACCTCATCCATGGTAGACCTGATTGAGTGCGGTGCGGTTGACAACAGCAGGAAACCTCTGCACAGGGGGCGCAGCGTCACAACGTTCGCCTTTGGTTCAAAGAAAATCTATGACTATGTGCATGATAATCCTGCGATTGAGATTTTGCCGGTGGATTATGTGAACGATCCTGCCGTGATCGCACAGCATCCGGACTTTATTTCCGTGAATGCCGCTGTGGAGGTTGATTTTTACGGGCAGGTGTGCGCGGAATCCGTGGGAACCAGACATCTTTCCGGAACCGGAGGGCAGGTGGATTATGTTCAGGGCGCTACAAGATCGCGAAACGGAAACAGCTTTATCGCCTTTGAGTCAACGACAAAAGGTGATTCTGTCAGTAAAATCCGTCCGACGCTGACACCCGGTGCGATTG
>JAJBTR010000379.1 GCA_020860745.1 Lachnospiraceae bacterium
GGCTATTACACATTCTTCTGTATCTATGAAAATTCATGCTTTTAGATTCCATTTTTCAGAGCAGGGATTTTCATAGTAAGGGATGCGGAAAGCGGAGAGAAGTTCTGCCATCGAGTGAAATACCCCTGCAGGTAAACAGACCAGAGGAGGTATTTTATGAACGGGAAACAAAAAGATTCCCTGAAACCGGACGTTATTGTAAAGAATTACTGGAGCAACAATGAGGTATTTGCAGATTTCTTCAATGCCGTTATGTTTGACGGACGGCAAGTGATTTACCCGGAAGATCTTACGGGCAGCGATACGGATAATTCCGTTATCCAAGAAAGTAGTAACGGTGTACTGAAATCCATCAGCGGGGCACGGGACAGCATTAAAATCCATAAAAGATCAACGGTACATGGTGTTGAGCTTGTGTTACTCGGCCTGGAAAATCAGGAGCTGGTTCATTACGCGATGCCCCTGCGGGTGATGGGATATGACCACGGGGTCTATCAGAAGCAGTACAATGAAAACGCGAAGAAAGTACGCGCTGCTCTCGAAAAGAAAGAAAAGAAGCAAAAGAGAAAGCAATACAGTACTGCGAAAAGAACCGGACTGACCGGGATGTAATCATCGCAGCTGCCGGAGCAACAAATACAAAGCTGGATTATAACGCACTGGCAAAAAAGGAGGGCAATACGATGTGTACACTGTTTGAAGAGATTGCAAAAGAAGGCGAAGAACGCGGAAAAGCAATAGGCGAAGAACGTACAACAGTCAAGAATATTAAAAGCGTGATGGAAACTATGAAGCTTACGGCAGAACAGGCAATGGAGGCATTAAGAATTCCAGCGACAGAGCAGGAAAAATACTTTACAATGCTTTAAGTGTATCATATGACATTTACAGGACAAAAGAATACGATTATACTGGTCCACCACATAGGGTGCTAAATTCACAACAACATAAAATTTAGCACCCTCAATTACCATTTTTCTATATTAAAACGAAGCTTTTCTGCTTAATAACACGTTCCCCTCGCACAGGCCGTGACATCCGCCCCCTGCAGAATCGTGCAGAGATTGGTATTCCGTTCCTTTTGCATCATCATTCCGTTTCATGAAAAACCATTCCGCCACTCGCCAAAAAAATTGCGGCAGACACATATCCCTTTAATGAATGAATATTTACTGTATATTTACCTTTTTCTGATCCGGCTTAATCAGGCAAATTAAAAAGATAGCAACAACCGAACCAGCAAAGAAAATCATGTACGCTCTGTTTAGATTCGCCACTCCGACAGCACCGATGATAACCAGAGCAGTAGATCGAACCGCTGTATTCATCGGGGCAATTAAGCGGTTTGCCTGAATAAAGCCAAAACGGCCAAAGCAGGTGCCGATAATGGATGGAATAAGATTGCCGATGTCGCCGATACCGAAACCTACAAAAACCGCCGCCAGAATTACCAGTGCAGTAGATCCATTCTGAAAAATCATAATCAGCAGAGCAACCAGATACCAGCAACCATAAATCAGAGAAGCCGTTTTCGTTGAAAACTTCTGATCCAGCCAGCCCCAGATATAAGATCCGATGATACCGATCACAGCAGCAACCGTCAGCATTGTAACCGCAAAATTAGAATCGATCCCTGTCATAACCATCTTTGTGACAAAATTGGACACAAGGCCAATGGTGGTCATCCAGAGAAGACCATGACCAATGCCAATCAGCCAGGTATTCTTATCTTTTGCGATTACACCCATTGTCATTTTTTTAGCTGCTTCTTCCTGTTTTTCCATAAGCGCTTTCGCAGCTCCCAGATCAACCGGCTCATTATCTGGTGTGCATCCTACTTCTTCCGGCGTGTTTTTTGCCCAGAAAAGAGATACTATGGCAAATGCGAAACATGCTGCTCCAAGCAGTATATATGCTGTCCGCGGATTACCGATCGCAGAGAAAATCACGATGATCGTAGCAGTACAAATCGGAAGCCCCATGGATGCCCAGCCAAGTGCAAGCCCTTTCTTTTTCGGGAACCATACATTCATAATATTGTTCGGGACAACATTCAGCTGAATATTTCCACCTACAAAAGTAAGGCAGATTACCATCAGATAAAAAACAGGCTGCGAACCGGTAAATGCCATAATCAGACACAGGATACCTGTTATAATATTTCCAAACACTGCCATAAACCGACTGCCCTTTTTGGCGGTCATCATACTGAAAACGACTGCAGCCACCACGCCAATCCATCCGCCGACGCCAGCCATAGTGTTGCACATGTTAACAAATTCCTCTCCCCATCCATGATATACCTGGAAAGCAGACGGAAACCAGTTCAACGCATCCGTAGATAATGCAGCCGCAAGATAATAGCTGATCGCGCAGTAGATAATCATTGACCATCCCCACTTACCAAAATTACTTTTTGTGTTGTTGTTTGAATTCATGCTTTTCCTTCCTTTCTCCTACTTAAAATCCCTGTTACATCCCGCTAGTCAGCCTGCTAACCGGTTCATATATGAAAGTATAAAATCTATCAAAATCATAATCAAGCGAACGTATAAGCAGTATTTATGCCCACGAGGAATAAATTCACCAGACACGGAAAGAAATATTTATAGAAAATGCGCTTTAAAGAAAGAGGCAGAAGAAAGCCCGGCTGAACCGGGCTTTCTAAGATTATGTTATGTATTTAAAGCTTATCTCCAATTATTTTTTTCTTCCTCATAGAGTGTTGGAAGAATTGCTGCGAGATTTGCAAATTCCTTTACATTATGATTTAACAGGCACAATGGTCCGGCTGCCGGGATTTTTACGTCGTCCGGAATGCATTTAACTGCTTTTCCATCAATGATCTGCCATCCAAACCAGAATCTGGAACGAAGGATGGAGCCGCCCTCTGCGGGGCGAAGAAAATGTGTCATAACAACAGGCACATCAGGTGTTTCATCATTGCCGATAATCTGCACGTTCGCACAGACCAGTGCGTTGCACACCTCGGTATCTACTTTGCTCTCATCATATCCCATAACAGACGGGCGTTCAAATGCAATGCGGAGCAAATCGGTCTGCCCCAATCCGATATCTTCCCAGATATTATGAACACTGCCCCAGTGACGTTCTCTCATGGAAAGACTCGTATCAAGAGCTTTTGCCGGATCATCCAGATAAACATCATAGTGATCCTCATTATCCCAGCACGCATAACGCAGCCGGTCAATCGGATGCCATGCAAACCACCAGTCAAACATTTCACCAGTCAGATCAGGAAAGAAAGTCTTATTCGCTATCAGCACAGTTCCGTCTTCCAGCTGCCACCAGCCAAACTCCCCCGGCAAATCCCCCGGAAGAAAGAGGTCATTCCGATTCTGGATGCGCAGCGCAAGTGCATTGTCAGTCGGCTCTGGCGTAATCATATCATACTTTTCCTGCGGGGCTGTCGCGAGATCCTGCGCATAGTACTTATAGTAGCTTTTTTCACGGTCTTTGAGTGATGCGGGTACTTTTTTTGCCATAATACTTCTCCTCCACAATAAAATATAATGAAATCGTTGTGCTCAGACATGTTTCCGGCCGCACAATTCCGGCACGATAGAATCTGTGTTATGCCGAATTCCAGCATGTCTGAACTGCTTCTTATATTATAATTTCCCCTGAAAAGGTTGGCAATATCGAAAGCAGGAAAAAGAAAGCCATAATTATTCCTGAGAGGAATTAATTTTTCACAAGCAACTCTATTTTTGTGCCGGGCGGAGCACTTCGATAAACTTCTGTACCTGGGGCTTCTGGTTATAGGGATTCCAGGCACAGATAATACCATTTTTCTCGTCAACAACAGGGATTTTAACCAGATCCGGACTGTCCGGGCAATCAAAATACTCGTCGATAAAAATCATGGCATTTTCCTGCTTGCGGAAAAGATATTTGATTTCATAAGCATTCTGATACCCCGGAACAATCGGTGGTTTTACATGATAAGGAGCCATGCGGCCTTCCAGATCTTCCCGATGCGTCTGGCGATCTCTCTTCTCCAACGTGGCAAATGATTCATAAAGAATATCCGCCATTTTCAGCGAAGAATGTTTCGCCAGCGGGTGAGATTTACTCATGATAACATTTGCGTGGGAACAGGCTGCCCATTTCCAGCAAAAGTTCATGCTTTCCACGATAAACCTTTCAAAATCGGGAATCATAATGAGATCATAGTTTCCTTTCGCCAGTTCTTCTTCAAGATCCGTCATATAGGTGCTTCCATAAATCAGCTTTATGTCCGGATAAGTCTTTACAAAATGTTCCTCTATTTTCCAAAGGTATAATTCCGGGCGCGCAGTGTTTAAAATACCAATGCGGAGTTGCTGTTGTTCCCTGGACTGAATGGAGGATGCACGGATATAACTATTATGAAGCGCATGTATGACGTCATTCCACTC
>JAJBTR010000022.1 GCA_020860745.1 Lachnospiraceae bacterium
GGTCGGCAGCGTCATATCCCACCCGGATGATTTCCACTGCAGCGGGAATTGTCCGGATATTAACAGCGAAACAGAAGTAATTTTCACCAGCCACCCCCAGTTCATTTTTTTCCGCATCCAGAAGACGGGGATCATTGGCGCCGAATACGATACCGGCCCGGTCGCCTTCTGTGATTTCCAGCGTGCTTTCTATCACGAATACGCTGACCGTATCGCTGGCCAGATAATATTCCGGAGCTCCGATCCACTCCGCGCCCTCCCAGGCAGCCGGCGTCGGATCCATCAGTCCTGTCTCAAACTCTCCCACTGCGGCGGCCGTCTCCTTTTTCTCATTCCACACGCCCACCAGAACATCGTAAGCCGTCTCCGGCATAAGGGCTTTTCCCTCATAGCGGATCCCGATGGAGCGGGACGTTTCAAGAATGCCGCTGTCCCAGAAAACTTCACCATCCGCTTTGCGTCGCACGCGTATGTGAGCGCCGCTCTGGCGCATATCCGGTTCCCCGGACCGGAACCGCCAGGAAAAAAGCGGATTTTTCTCGTCCAGGCCCAGCGGATTTTTCATCTGATTGACCCGGACTTCTGTTATTTGAAATGCCATCTTCGGTCTCCTTACGCACTCGCCTCGTATCTGTTCCTCATCTTCACAGTTACCTCGCTTCTCTTTTCTTTTTCATATGGTTCTTAATCATCCGCAATTCCAGGATCTTATTCTCATTGTTCAGATAGATCAGGAAACCTACCAGCACCAGGGCAGTGATAATCTGCTGCACAGAGGATTCCAGGTTGAGCCGCGCATACATGAGGGAGATAAACGCCGTGGTCGTCGCCCCCCAGAAGGTATCCGACTTTATCGTTGCAGAATCTGCCGATGAACATGCCGATGAACATAGGCAGAAACGCCGTAAACATGACGGAGATCGAACCGAAATTCAGGGACATCTGTATGGTGCCGGTATTTGTAGCGCTGATAAATCCCACAACGCCCATCATCCCGCCGGCGATGGCATAGCAGGCCACCGCGTTTTTTACTTCCCTGATACCGGTGTTGACAGAAACCTTCTGCCCGGACAGGAGCGCCTTGTACTCATATCCGAATTTTGTGTGGTCAAAAATCACCAGCATGACAGCCAGCGCAATGACAATCACCAGAATATAGTTGCGCACACCGGGAAAACAGGTCAGCTCCGCGTTGGACACGAAAGAAACGCCGTAACCGCCGGTCAGCGCAAAAGCCAGTCCCTCAAAAAAGAGCGTCACACCCAGCGACACAATAATAGGTGGAAGCTTGACAATGACACACACCAGGCCGGAAATCAACCCCAGAACCGCACCGGCAGCAATGGAAATGATCAGCATCGGTCCCGTGCCCAGACCCGCATTGATACAGATCGTTGCGCTGATGACGGAAGAAAGGAGGGAAATGGATCCGATGGAAAAGTCAAACCGCCCGGAATTCAGGTTAATGGAGAGAGCGAATGTGGTCAGCATCACGGTGGCCGTCGCCCGGAGAAAAGTAATCCAGCTGTTGATGGATTCAAAGTATACCACGCCGTTCGCAGCGCAGAGGATCAACATGATAATCAGCGCAGCTGCAGGAATGATACATGTTCCTATGATTCGTTTTATTGTTCTCATTCTGATATCCTTTCTGTAATATGCGCAGGAGTGCGTAAAGAATATGACAGCTGTGCTGTCCGCACCCCGCGCGGCGAGCAGGAGGCAAAAGCCGCCTCCTGCCCGATCTTAACGCGGAAGCATTTTCTGTCTCTGGTTCAGGGTTGCGATAAACACGACCAGAATAAAGATAACGGATTTTACCATCTGCCCGATACCGGAATTCAGATTGAATATGGTCATAATCTGACTCAGGAAAGTGATGGAAAACGCTCCGATCACAGCTGACTGGATCCGGCTCCTTGCACCGCCGGACACCGGCATACCGCCGAACGCAATGGCGATGATGACATCCATACCAACGCTGGACGCGGTGTTTCTCGTCAGGGTCGGCGCGTAGACAACGGACAGAAACGCGCCAAGTCCTACCGCGCAGCCCGCCATGACAAACGCAATGATAGACATCTTTTTTGCCGGAACGCCGGAAAGCTTCGCACAGACCGGGTTTCCGCCGATAAACTTCTGTGACCGGCCGACTTTTGTAAAGTTGAATACAAACACGCAGGCCGCAAAGAAAACCGCCAGCAAAACAATTTTAAAGGCGATGGTATTCAGCCCCGCCACCATCGCGGACGGCACTGCGATCTGATCGCCGGTTCCGTTCGCACTGATCAGTATCAATATCAATGCGTTCAGAACACTCAGCATTGCGATGGTCGTGACAAAAACCGGCAGGTTTAAAACAGATGCCAGAATAGAATCGATCAGGGATACCAGGATCGCCACGCCAAGGCAGGCCAGAAACATGGCCGCCACACTTCCTGTCGCGTTGCAGACAATACCGCCCAGCAGCGCGCTGACCGCTGTCGACGCACCCAGACTGATATCAAAGGAGCCCAGCGTATAAATAAAAACGGCTCCGGTAGCCACCATAGCCACGACAACAGACTGGTTGACGACGGATTTTAACCCGTAGGTAATATTGATATCTTTTACGGTTCCGATCACCAGAAATGCGATGATCAGCGCCAGCAGGCCGCCCAGAGGAACCAGATTTGAAACTTGGTTTTTGATGGATGTTTTTTTCATTTCCCTGCCTCCTAGATCATATATCCGATGATATCGGATTCGTTTAACTGCTCAGACCGCTCAAATTCTTTTGTGACGCAGCCGTCCTTCATGATGGCGATGCGGTCTGACATACCGATCAGTTCCGTCATCTCCTCAGAGATGATCAGGACACTCTTTCCCTCTTTTTTCATGCGGTACATCAGCTGATACATGGACTGCTTCACGCCGATGTCCACACCGCGAGTCGGGCAGTCGAGAATCAGTATCTCACTGTCCCGGCCAATCCACTTGCCAAAGACGACCTTCTGCTTATTGCCGCCCGAAAGAGCTGAGACATACTGATCCGCGCCCTGGCACTTGATGCTTAAGGAATCGATCTGCCGGTTGACATAAGCTTTTTCCTTTCCCGGCAGAAGGAGGAAATTTTTTACTGAAAAACAATCCATACCGGCGATAGCCACATTGTCCCGGATGCTGGCGTTTAAGCAGAGCGACTCCACATCTCTGTCCTTTGCCACGTAGCCGACTTTCTGCTTCATGGCCGCCCCCTCATCCTGAAATGCCTTTCCATGGATTGTGACCGTACCGCTTTCCATCTTCATCGCCCCGAAAAGCACCTTGCCCACGGAATGCATCCCACAGTCAGAAAGACCGCCGATTCCCAGAATCTCGCCTTTGTGCAGCTGCAGATTGAACCCTTTCATCTGTTCTCCGAGTTCTCCGTCCTTTATCTCCATGACGACCTCCGGATCATAGCTGCCGTCATAGTCACTGCGGTAATAGTCGCCCTCCAGGTTCCGCCCGATCATGCTTGCCTTGATCTGGTCTTCGTCAAACTCTTCCTTACGGAACGTACGGATGATCTGGCCGTCGCGGAGCACCGTGAGGCTGTCGCAGACCTCCATGATCTCGTCCAGGTCGTGGGAGATGAAAACCACCGCATTATTCTCCTGCTTCATGCGGTTCATAATCCCGTAGATAATCTTACGGCCGGTCTGGGACAGCGATGTCGTGGTCTCATCCACCACAAGAACCTCCGGCTGCTTGTCCATAATCCGGGCAATCTCGATCAGCTTGCGGTCCTGCATATCCAGCGAGCCGGTCATTCTCTCCGGGGCAATCCCATCGGCTCCGATACTGTCAAGCGCACTTTTCGCGGACTGCATCATCTTCCGCCGGTTGATAAACGGACCGTTTTTAAACCTGTCTGTCTCACCCAGATAAATGTTCTCCGCCACGCTGATTCCCGGCACGGTTCCGCTCTCCTGCACGATCATTCCGATTCCGTTCTCCAGCGCATGAATCATAGACTGCGGCTCCCATCTCTGTCCTTTATAGAACATCTCCCCCCTGTCCGCGGGCTGCATACCCGCGACAATGGACGTGACTGTCGACTTTCCCGAGCCATTCTCGCCGATCAGTCCCAGGATTTCCCCTCTCCGGACCGTAATGCTGACATCGTTCAACGCCACCGTCGGCCCGAAGTGTTTATCCATATGCTTTACCTCGATAATGACATCGTTTTCCATGTGTTACCTCCCTCTCGCTGACTGTGTCATTACACTATTTTGCCTATATTATCTATTATATCGGCTGAGGGATTTCGGACAATTATTTTAAATGTTCAAATCTGTTGATTTATTTTGATAAAATTTTTTAAAAATCTATTTTCTTGACGTATTTTGACTTTGGCTGATATCAGACGCCCCTGTGATAT
>JAJBTR010000319.1 GCA_020860745.1 Lachnospiraceae bacterium
CTTTAATTCAGTATATGAATCATAGCCGGCTGAAAGAACTTAAGGAAAATTAACGGAGCGCATCAAAAAAAATTTCGTAAAAATCATCATCCCCCAGCAGCATGGGCGAATTTTCTCCGCCGCCGTAGGTGCTCCGCTTCATGGTCGCGACAAATTCCTCGCCTGCCAGGAGCAGATCCATCTCATAAATCTCATAGCCAAGCTCCCTGCATTTGGCACAGAACGCGGAGTACGGTTCTTTCTCCTGCCGTGTTTTCAGAAGCTCCTCGCGGAGAACCGGATCCTGCATGGCTTTTTTTTGCAGTGTGTCAAGCAATTCCAGTGTGTTCATGGCATTTCCTCCGTTTATGATTCTGTATATGTAGTTATGGCAGAATTCATAATTTTTAATCTGATATATTAACTTACAGCAGAACTCATATTTCATGATCCGATATATTTACTTATGGTAGGGCTCATGGTTCAGGATTCGGTATGCGCGGTATATCTGTTCCAACAGAATCACCCGCATCAACTGGTGGGGAAAAGTCATGTCGGAAAAACTGAGTTTTAAATCGGCGCGCCGCAGTACCGCATCCGACAGTCCAAGGGAGCCTCCGATGACAAATCCGATATCACTTTTCCCGTGCAGGCCGAGATCCTGCAGCTTTTCAGAAAAAGCAACGGAATCCAGCTTTTTCCCATCAATCACGAGAGCGATGAGATATGTGCTCTCCCGGATCTGTGCCAGAAGCCGGCCGCCCTCTTTGTCCTTAATCTGCCTGACCAGCGCCTCTCCGGCAGCATCCGGCGTCCGCTCGTCCGCCACCTCGACAATTTTTAATTTGCAGTAACGAGACAGGCGCTTTGCATATTCGTCCACGGCCTGACGGTAGAAATTTTCTTTTATTTTCCCAACTGTGTATAATGTGATGTTCATAAAAATTTATTACTCCGCTTTTGTCCGTATACCACACCGCTTCCTACGGACGATTTTGCTTTCCTTACTTTTTTCGTCCGTATACCGCACTGCTTCCTGCAGACTATTTAGCTTTCCTTACTCTTTTCGTCCGTACGCCACACTTATTCCTACGGACAATTTTACTTTTCATATCCTTTTCGTCCGTATAAAACACATTCCTATTTAATATGAAAATTCAGATTGCGCCCTCAGACAAACTATGTTATGATGCGAGCTGGTACAATGAACTCGCAAATTGCAAAATCCATTTATTTGCAGAACATTATACCACAAAAACGGGATATGATCCCTCCCAAAGGAGATTTTTCATGAATACAATTGATCTGCATACACACTCCACCGGCTCTGACGGCACATTCACTCCCACCGAACTGGTTCTGGAAGCCAGGCGCGTCGGGCTCTCGGCTCTGGCACTGACGGACCATGACTCAGTCAGCGGCATTGATGAGTTTGTCCGTGCTGGAGAGGCAAACGGCATCGAGACCGTGCCCGGCGTTGAACTTTCCACGGAGTACGAGGATACAGAAATCCATGTGGTCGGTCTTTACGTCGACCCGTCCAACGAGACACTGCTGGCACAACTGGAAGCTTTCCGGGATAATCGGGACAACCGGAATCTCAAAATGATCGACCGCCTCCGGGAGGAGGGTTTTTCCATCACCGCGGAGGAGATTTATGCGCGCAACCCCGACTCTGTCGTGGCGCGTCCCCACATTGCCCGTTATCTGGTGGATACGCACCAGGTGAAGGATATGCAGACCGTGTTTAACGAGTATATCGGAGACGGGTGCATCTGCTATGTAGACCGCTATAAGATCACGCCGATGCGGGCGGTGGAGCTGATTCATGCGGCGGGCGGCGTCGCCATCCTGGCGCATCCCTGCCTGTATCATATTCCGGAAAACACTCTGCTGCGTATGATCCGGGAAATGAAAGCGGTCGGGCTGGACGGCATCGAGGCTCTTTACTCCTGCAACGAGGAAAACGACGAGCGGTATTACCGGCAAATTGCCGCGGACTTCGGTCTGCTCCTCTCCGGAGGCTCTGACTTCCACGGAACGAACAAACCACATATTCAGCTGGGATCCGGGAAAGGGAATCTGACAGTGCCGTACGAGTTTCTGGAGAAAATCAGAGATTATCGGACGTTACAGTCTATGGCTGATAAAATCGTAGTACCTATACGTACGAATCCCTGAAGAAAATCAAGGATTATCAGACCCAGGCAGCATTCTGAAATAATGAGTCTGACCGTATAATGATACAATTGCTTCCGGAATCATCTTATCACCCACCGGTTTTAACGCATCGCCGGTGGGTTTTTATACCTCACAGCACCTCCACTACTCCGCCTTCGTTATTCTCTTTCTGTGTGACATAATCTGCGCAGCACCTCCGCCACTCCGCCCTCGTTATTATCCTTCTGTGTGATATAGTCCGCATAGCGCCGGATGTCTTCCCGCGCGTTTTTCATCACCACGCCGATGCCGGCCTCCCGGATCATCCCCAGATCATTTTCCTCATCCCCGATGGCGATGGTGTTTTCATGCGCAATATTCAGATACTCCTCCAGAAATCTTATCCCGGTTGCCTTGGTACTGTCTGTACGGCAATATTCCAGATATTTCGGAGAGGAAAAAAAGCTGACGCACTTTCCGTTCTCCCACGCCCGATGTTCCTCCTGAAATCGCTCCAGGGCAGGACGGTCGTCCAATGAAAGCAACAGCACTTTCGGCGTATCGTAGGTCTCCAGATGATACAATTCCGGAACAATCTGGTAATCCATCGAGGAAGACCATGCGTAATATTCCAGCTCCGGACAGACCTGACGCGCAAGTATTTTTGTCTCCGAGTAGGCCTGCATATAAAGCCCCGCTTTCTCTGCCTCCGCAAAGAGATATCGGGCATACTCATCCGGAAATTGTTTCTTCTGGAGAATAGAACCGTCTTCCAGATTGTAGACAGAGGCACCGTTGCAGGCGATCAGGAAACATCCTTTCCGCCGCATGCCGAGACGTCTGGCCAGCGGCTCCGTGCTGACCCAGGTGCGCCCCGTGGCAATCGTCACGCAATGACCGAGATCCAGCGTCTCCTGTATCGCTGCTATGTTCTCCTCCGGGATTGACTTGTCATCGCGAAGCGTCGTCCCGTCCAGGTCCAGGAAGAAATTTTTTCGTTCCTGACCTCTTTTCTCATATTTGTTCATATTCTAATTCCGCCTTATACATTCTCCCGGAACAATCTTCCTGGCAACCATATGGAAATTTGTCAGCAATCTGGGTTACACTCTCCCGGAACAATCATTACTCCCACACATTTTACAATAAAATCGACCAGGGGTATGGTACCTCAGATTTCATTCACATCCATACAGATTAATTCTTTTGAATTACCTGAAATTATTAACTGTATGCAATCCTGGCCTTATCTTGCGTGAAATCAATCACTTTATCTATCTATGTACTACCTGTAATTTCCCAGTATCTTAAAATTCCGCGCCTCACCGCTCATTCCTAATACCGCATTCTTGATGGCACTGTCATTCAGATTGCCGCTGAGATCCATGAAAAACCGGTAATCCAGCGGATCCCTGGAGATCACAATCGACTCAATCCGATTCATATTCAGATTATTGTAGGTCAGATGCGACATCAGATGGTAGAGCGATCCACAGATGTCCGGCGCCTCAAAGCAGATGGAAATCTTGTCCGCCCCGCTGAGTGTAAGCTTGTCTCTGGAAATCAGGATATAGCGATCCTTCGGTTCCGGGCTGGTATGATATTCTTCCAGAATGAAAAAACCATATTCCGCCACAAGGTTGTAATTGGCGGATACATAGCCCGATTCCGGATCCTGTACCGGAAGAAAGAGATAATTGACTTCCTCTCTTTTTAATGTCTCGCAGGCTTCCCGCCAGCTTTTGCAGAGGAGCAAACCACAGATTCCAGATGAGTTCAGGCTTGGAACATCCGTATTATCGGTCTGATTAATGACATTTACCTGTGTTTCTCCAACCATCTGATTCATAACACTTGATTGATCACCCTCACCTGTCTTACCTGAGTCTGATGTAACGTCAACCGGCGCAAAAGAAACTGACCCGTCCCCGGAAAAATACTGCCGGGCAGCCGCCTCAGAGGCCTCAATGCACGCCGCGGCCGCATGAGAAAAATCAAGTTCCTTAACCTCCGCGAAGCCTGTCGGCGCATACTTTCCATACTCCGTCAGAAGCTGATACTGCTTCTTTCTGCTCATCGCCATAATATGCTCAAACACTTCGCTGGCGCCATGGCTGGTAAAGTCTGAGTGTGCCATCTCCGCCACGGAATTCAGCTTTGAGATCTCCCGCTCAGCATCAAACACCTGCTTGCCAGTGGAAATCTTGTAATCCGCCACCTGAGTAGTCAGTTCCATACGTTCCTCATATAGATC
>JAJBTR010000060.1 GCA_020860745.1 Lachnospiraceae bacterium
CGCAAATGCCATCGGCCCGGCCAGATCCCCAACGGTTTTTGAGACGCCCAGTCCTTTTTCCGCCAGCGTGGACGCCCACTGGCTGACCGCCTGCTCGCTGGCTCCCGCGCAGATCATCATAAACAATAGTATCCAGAACACTTTCTTTGACAAAAGCTCCCGCAGAGAAAGCCCTTTCTGACCGTCCTCAATCAGAGATGCAATCGGCGTTTTTGTAAAAAACAGCATATTTCCAAGCGCTATGACAATCCAGAGAATCGTAAGTATCTTCCAATGGCTGATTCCTACCACCGCGAAAAATATCGTAGAAATCAGGACGACGCCCACATGCCCCCAGCAATAGAAGGAATGTAGCAGACTCATGGCAGATTCCTTGTGATCGGTCGGGCACGCCTCCACAAGCGGACTTACCACAACCTCCAGCAAACCGCCGCCAACCGCATAGACAATGACCGCAAGCAAAATTCCCACGTAAGGATCCGGAAGAATTTCCGGCAAAACAGTCAACAGAACAAACCCTGCCGCCACACACAGATGCGCCATGCATACGGCTGTCCTATACCCGATTTTATCCACAAAAAAAAGCGGACAGAAAATCTACCAGAAGCTGAATTCCAAAATTCAGGGTCACCAGAAATGTTATTTCGGATAAAGAAATCCCATAAGCATCCTGAAAGGTCAGGAATAATAATGGGACAAAGTTATTGACGATTGCCTGTACGATATATCCGATAAAACAGGCAGTTATCGTATGGTTGTAAGTTAATTTCACTGATCTGTTTCCTTAATGAATTATTTTTCTTGTTTTTGATAAGCTGTCCCGCCTATCCTTCTATGATTTTAACTTTTTAACCTTTGATGTCAAGTAAAATTAAAACGTTGTGTTTAAAACAGTCCATAGAACTGTACTCACAACACCAGGTCTATAAAAAGGTCCCCACACCATAATCGATGCGGGGACCTTTTCATCCGTTTTCATATATCCTTTTTGCAAATAGCACGCTCGAATGCGCACACACCAATTTGCGAACGAACAGAAGAATCTGCTTCTGGTTCAGGAACTTTCTACTTGAAAGAACGTCCGATCTCCAGACCCTTCTCGAAAGCCTGCTTGTTCAGCGGAAGCAGCTTCGCTTTCTTCGCCAGCTTATGCTCGATGGTCCCCCATACAACCTCCGGGGATACAACCTCAGTGTAGCCGACATAAACGCCAAGCATGATAACGTTCAGAACCTTGGCGTTGCCAAGCTCATACGCCATCTCCGTAACCGGAGCCTTGATGACTTTCACGTCGTCTCTCTTGATATCATTCTCGTCTACAATCGAACTGTTGATGAATAGGTTTCCGCCCTGCTTTAAGGTTGGCAGGAACTTCGCAAGGGAAGGTCCGTTCATCACAATCAGGTCGTCCATCACGTCGCCGAGAGGCGCGCCAACCATCCCGTCAGAGATAACGACGAAGCAGTTTGCGGTACCGCCGCGCTGCTCAGCGCCGTAGGACGGGAAGAACGTAACATTTTTATCTGTGGAATCACAGGTTGCGGTCGCAAGGAATTTTCCAAGAGTCATAACTCCCTGTCCGCCAAATCCGGCAACACATAAATTTGTTTCCATAAAACTTCTCCTCCTTATTTATTTATCTCTCACTACGCCAAGCGGGTACTCAGGCAGCATCTTCTGCTCGATAAAATCGAGTGCATCCAGCGGCTCGAGACCCCAGTTGGTCGGGCAGCTTGTGACGATCTCAACCATGGAGAAGCCTTTTCCGTCAATCTGGTTCTGGATAGCTTTCTTGATGGCTTTCTTCGTCTTGATACAGTTCTGCGGTGTATTGCAACTGGTTCTCTCCAGATAAGCCGGAGCAGTCAACTGATTTAAGATCTCACACATATGCATCGGATATCCGTGCTCCTCCGCGATACGTCCCTTCGGTGCGGTGGAAGCCTTCATGCCGATCAGAGTGGTCGGAGCCATCTGTCCGCCGGTCATGCCATAGATACCGTTGTTGATAAAGATAACGGTGATATTCTCGCCGCGGTTCGCTGCGGAGACAGACTCTGCAAGACCGATGGAGGCAAAGTCGCCGTCGCCCTGGTAAGTGATGTAAATGGAGTCCGGATTGCTTCTCTTCATACCGGTAGCCACTGCACAGGCACGACCGTGGGGAGAAGTGATGGTATCATAGGCGATGTAGTCCATGTGCAGACCGCAGCAGCCGATACCTGTGACCAGGACGCTCTTATCTACGATGTCGAGCTCGTCGAGAACCTCGCCGAGCAGTTTGATTACTGTGCTGTGCATACAGCCCGGGCAAAATCCGGATACTTTATCTTCCTGGATTGTTTTTGTTCTAGAGTAAACTAATTCCACTGACGTACCCTCCTAATCTGTCTAAAATTTTTCTGGATGACTTGATCACTGCCTCACGGCTCATCACGTTGCCGCCGGAGCACAGGCATGTCTCAATCACTGCACGGTTCTTCACGCCGATGGCTACATCCTCATAATACTGTGCCGGGATGGACATCTCCACGTCAAGGACTGCCTTGCAGATGTTATAATCAATATTGTCAAAAGAGGAGTAAGGGAACGGGCTGACCGTGATCGGGCGGATCAGGCCGACTCTGTAACCCTGCGCGCGGAGAATATCCACAACAGACTTGCAGATACGTCCGGAAATGCCGTAAGCAGTCAGGATCAGCTCAGCATCCTCAACCAGATACTCTTCTACCTGGATGTCCTTCGTCCAACTGTCATACAGACGCGCCGCATCCTCGTTCCATGCCTGCATTTTCAAGGTATCCCACTGGCCGGGCTGGATCCAGGAACGGTTCGCATAGTCAAGCTCATGGCCGATGCAGGCCCATTTCTTCTTGCTCTCCTTGATCGCCGCGATCTCTTCGTCCGTCTTCATATCCGGAAGCTCTACCGGCTCCATCATCGTGCCGATCACGCCGTCCGCCAGGATCAGAACCGGGTTCATATCTCTGTCAGCATAGTCAAACGCCGCATATGTAAGGTCAACCGCCTCCTGTACGGTGGACGGAGCCAGAACGATCATACGGAAGCCGCCGTTGCCGGAAGCCTTGGTCGCCTGGAAATAGTCCATCTGTGCCGGCTGGATTGCGCCTACACCCGGGCCTCCACGAGCCACGTTGCAATATACCAACGGCATACGCGCCGCTGCACAATAGGAAATTCCCTCGCTCTTTAACGCGATTCCCGGGCTGGATGAGGATGTCATCGCTCTGGTTCCTGCAGATACCGCACCGTAAACCATGTTCACGGACGCCACCTCGGACTCGCCCTGAACGAACGCTCCGCCGACTTCCGGAAGTCTCCGTGCGAAATACTCGGGGATCTCGTTCTGCGGTGTGATAGGATATCCGGCGAAAAATCTACAGCCGGCTCTTACTGCTGCCTCAGCGATCGCCTCGCAGCCCTTCATCAATACTCTTGCCATAATCTTTCAACCTCCTTATTTGTAGATCTCTATCGCGCCGTCAGGACAGATTCGTCCGCACATGCAACAGGCGATACAAGCATCCATGTTTACCGGTTCCACATACTCGTAACCCTTAGAGTTAACCTTTGTCCCAATCGCCAATACACCTTTGGGGCAAAACTTGATGCAGTAACCACAACTCTTACAGCGTTCTGATCTAACTACTATTTTTGCCATTTTAGTTAAATCCTCCTCTCAATAAAGACTGGTTTTTATTTATGAAACACCGCCTGCCTATCACCCAGGCGATGTTAAGCACATAGGAATTAATAATTTAAGTGATCATCCTCACCCTTTGCCCGGCAGCGGCGGTCCGCCCGGGCTGATCGGCTCAAACTTCAGCCACTCATACGTCAGGTACAGGTGCACCGGCATCACCGGGACATCCGACTGATCCTTCACCGCCTCGTACAGCTCCTCCCGCACGCAGGCAAAATCCACGGCGATATACGGCGTCACCATCTCCGACATCTTGCGGCTGCCCTCCACAAACTCCTGCTCCGTGGTCGTCAGACCGTTATTCGGATTGTTCACCATATGCAGCTTGCCGAGCTCAATGTGGGACACGCCCAGGATCTTGCCAAGCGTCCCGTCAATATGATCGATATCGTTGGACCAGGGCCGGTAGGCATTCAGCACATAGTAAACGATCGTCTGATCCTTGTTAATCTGGGGAGCATACCCTCCGATCGAGCGGGCGCCGATATAATCCCCGCCGATATCCAGAATCACATAGCACTCCGGGTCGCGCAGCAGACGGTTCACTCCGCCGACCTGCACCGGCGCATCCATAAACTGTTCCTCATAGTGAAACGTAATGCCCAGCGCCTCAATCTCCGCCACCACGTCCCTGGAACGGAACAGAGGTTTCGTCATATCCATATC
>JAJBTR010000283.1 GCA_020860745.1 Lachnospiraceae bacterium
AGGATGTGGAAAATGGAAGCAAATAATTATAAAGACACAAAAAGAATAGGAAATATAGCGGTTATTTCCAGCCATACACGTTCATTATGTTGGTTTCGAATTGATATGATGAAAGCATTTATTTCAAAAGGATATGATGTTGTTGCGGTTGGACAGGAGTCGGAAAGCAAGTGGAGTAATAAGTTTGCACAGGATGGCATTGTATATAAGCAAATTTATGTTGAAAGAAATGGAACCAATCCAATCGGAGACCTAAGGACCTTAAAAGAACTCAATTCATTTTTGAGAGAGGAAAAGCCGGATAAGATTTTCTGTTATCAAGCAAAAACGGTTATCTATACATGCCTTGCTGCGAAAAAGAATAAGATAGCTGAAGTTTATCCCTTGATTCCCGGATTGGGATCAGTATTTATGGGAGATTCTATAAAGGGAAAAATAGTTAAATTTATTCTGGTTAAGGAATATAAAATTGCTTTAAAACAAAGCAGAAAAGTGATGTTTCAAAATAAGGATTCTGTAGTTGTATTCGTCCACGATAGAATTGTAGACGAATCAAAATGCGTGATTATAAATGGTTCAGGAGTGGACATTAAAAGGTTTTCAGTTACTCCCTTGCCTCAACAAACAGTCTTCCTAATGATTTCACGTTTGATTAAGGATAAGGGAGTCATGGAATATTTAGATGCAAGCCGATTGATAAAAAAGAGATATCCAAACATTAGATTCCTTTTAGTAGGTCCGTATGATAGCAACCCATCATCAATTAAGCCTGAAGAATTACAGAAGTATGTTGAAGATGGAACTATTGAATATTTCGGGGAGCAAGAAGATGTAAGACCCTACATTAATCAGGCATCCGTCTTTGTCCTGCCATCATATTATGAAGGCACCCCAAAGACTGTTTTAGAGAATATGTCGTGTGGTAGAGCAATCATTACTACGGACGCGCCAGGATGCCGGGAGACTGTTACTGACGGTGTGAATGGTTATCTTGTGCCTGTGAAAGATGCAGGAGCGGTTGCTGATAAAATGCAGGAGTTCATAGACAAACCGGAATTAGCCATTGAGATGGGTTCAAGAGGCAGAAAAATCGTCGAAGAAAAATACGATGTAAATAAAGTCAATGAATCCATTATGGAAATAATGAATATATAGGAGACTAAGAGAGATGTCACTTTACGAAAAAATCAAGAACAACGAGGAAGCATTATCATTGGTCGGCTTGGGGTATGTAGGAATGCCGATTGCAGTAGAATTTGCGAAGCGCGGTGTTAAGGTGATCGGTTATGACCTGAATGCTGTAAAGATTGAGACTTATAAGTCCGGTATCGATCCGACTCATGAGGTTGGTGATGATGTCATTAAAGAGACAACTGTGGAGTTCACGGCTGATGAGACAAAACTCAGAGAGGCAAAGTTCCACATCGTTGTTGTTCCTACACCTGTGAACGATGACCACACGCCAGACCTTACACCGGTTGAGGGTGCTAGTGAAATCCTCGGCCGTAACCTGACGAAAGGTTCAGTCGTTGTTTTTGAGTCTACAGTTTATCCTGGTGTGACCGAAGATGTATGTGTCCCGATTCTTGAGAGAGAGTCTGGTCTTAAGTGCGGCGTGGACTTCAAAATCGGCTACTCCCCTGAGCGCATTAACCCCGGTGATAAAGTGCATCGCCTGAATACCATCACGAAGATTGTGTCCGGTATGGATGAAGAAACTCTTGATACCGTGGCGAAAGTCTATGAGATTGTTGTGGATGCTGGTGTACATCGGGCTTCTTCCATAAAAGTGGCTGAAGCTGCGAAAGTGATCGAGAACAGCCAGCGCGATATCAATATTGCTTTTATGAACGAACTTTCCATCATTTTTAATAAGATGGGCATTGATACGCTGTCTGTCCTGGAAGCGGCAGGTACTAAGTGGAACTTCCTGAATTTCCGTCCGGGACTTGTTGGCGGTCACTGCATTGGTATTGACCCGTACTATCTTACATATATGGCAGAGATGCTTGGATATCACAGCCAGATTATTCTGTCGGGCAGAAGGATTAACGATGACATGGGCAAATATGTAGCGGAGCAGGTAGTGAAGAAACTGATTGCTACGGAGACTCCTGTAAGAAATGCGAAGGTTGGAATCCTTGGCTTCACGTTCAAAGAGAACTGCCCGGACACCAGAAATACTAAGGTCATTGATATTGTAAAAGAACTGAATGAGTACGGCATCAACCCGCTGATTGCTGATCCGGCTGCGGATGTTGCGGAAGCAGAACGGCTGTATGGCATCAAGTTCTGCGATGTGGCTGACATCAAAGACTGTGATGCGGTGATTCTCGCTGTGGCGCACACAGAGTTCTCTGGACTGGATATGGAGAAGATTGATTCCATGTTCAAGACAGGTGATAACAGTAAGAAGGTACTGGCTGACATTAAGGGCATTCTGAACCGCAAGGAGTATGAAGCAGCAGGATACAGCTATTGGCGGTTATAAGGAGAGACGGGACAATGGGATATTCAGATTTAAAATTTGATAAAGACTCAGTGTTTCTTGTGACAGGCGGAGCCGGATTTATCGGCTCTAACCTGTGTGAAGCAATCCTTAATATAGGATATAAGGTCCGCTGCCTGGATGACCTTTCAACGGGTAAGCAGGCTAACGTAGATATGTTCATGGAGAATCCAAACTACATTTTCATCAAAGGTGACATCAAGGATTTAGATACCTGCATGAAAGCCTGTGAGGGTGTGGATTATGTTCTGAACCAGGCTGCCTGGGGCAGCGTTCCACGTTCTATTGAGATGCCACTGTTCTACTGTGCGAATAACATCATGGGGACGTTGAACATGATGGAGGCGGCGAGACAGAACGGTGTGAAGAAGTTTGTATACGCTTCATCAAGCTCTGTTTATGGAGACGAGCCGAAGCTCCCCAAGACTGAGGGTGTGGAAGGAAATCTGCTCTCTCCATATGCGCTGACGAAACGCTGTGATGAAGAATGGGCAAAGCAATATACCATGCACTACGGACTTCCGACAATCGGTATGCGGTACTTCAATGTGTTTGGCAGAAGACAAGACCCGAACGGCGCATATGCGGCAGTTATTCCGAAGTTTATAAAGCAGCTGCTTGATGGCGAAAGACCGACCATCAATGGGGACGGTCAGCAGAGCCGTGACTTCACATATATTGAGAATGTTATCGAGGCTAATCTTAAAGCCTGCCTTGCACCTGCAGAGGCAGATGGACAAGCATTTAACATTGCTTACGGCGGACGTGAGTATCTGAATGATATCTACCATGGACTGACTAAAGCGCTCGGTGTGGGTATCGAGCCGATTTATGGTCCTGACCGTAAGGGTGATATCAAACACAGCAATGCGGATATAAGTAAGGTAAAAAGGTTGTTGGGATATGATCCTGAATGGAGCTTCCAAAGTGGGATTGACGCGGCGATTGAGTGGTATAGGGAGAATTTGTGATGGAAAAAGGCACGATAATCTATGTGGGCGGCTTTGAATTACCCGATAAGAATGCAGCTGCGCACAGAGTCCTTAGCAATGGAAAAATATTGACAGAGTTGGGATATCGTGTTGTGTTTCTGGGTATCTCCCATGTGAATAAAGAAGTTGAAAGAAACGAATACGAGGGATTTGAATACTGGGCGATCCCATATCCTCAAGGACTCTTAAAATTCGCATGGTTTTTGTGTAGTAAAAAAATTTGTAGAAGTGTCGAAATATTACAGCAATATTGTTGGCGCCATCTTTTATAACTATCAGTCTGTTGCTCTTTGGAGAACGATGAGAGTATGCAGGCTCAAAAAATGGAAATGCTATGCGGATGTAACAGAATGGTATGTGGCAGAACAAGGAACTGTATTTTTCAGGATCATTAAAACGTTAGACACGGAACTACGGATGAGATATCTCCATAAAAAAATGGATGGTGTTATTACTATTAGTGAATTTTTGTTTCAATATTATCACAATTTAGTGAAGACGATAAAGGTTCCGCCACTTGTAGATAAGAATGAAAAAAAATGGAAGGCAATGCCGGAAGATAGAGGCGAAGGGTTACGATTGGTATATGCCGGTTCACCAAGTTCACAAAAAGAATGCTTGGATTTGATTGTTAAAGCAGTTGAAGAGTTTTCTCCCAAACACAAAGTGGAATTGGTTATCGCTGGAATTACATTGAGTGAGTTTAATTCGATTTATCATATGAATTATGCCGGAAACAGTGTTAAATTTCTTGGGAAAATAGAGAATAATAAAGTGATTTCACTTTTAAAGTCTGCGGATTATAGCATCATTATTCGAGAAAATAATCGTGTCGTTCAGGCAGGGTTTCCAACAAAAATAGTAGAAAGTATATCAGCTGGGACGC
>JAJBTR010000159.1 GCA_020860745.1 Lachnospiraceae bacterium
GGTTTCAGCGGCCTCATTTTGTTGTTCCCGCAGAATGGGAGTCTCTTTCGGCACCAACATAATCAGAAGGAGCAATCCCGGTACAGCAATCAGATACACCAGGTAGTCAAAGTTCCAGGCGATGGCGGTGAGTAAGCCGCCCACCACTGTCATGATCATACCTCCCACGTTGGCGGCGCTTGTCTGGAGCCCCATCAGGTTTTCCTTCTCCTGTCCCTCATAGTAGTCGGAGATCAATGACACGGTCAGCGCCGAGATCAATCCCATGCCGATGCCCATCAGGGCGGACCACGCGACAAGACCCGGCAGGCTCTGATGGAAAAAGGTGCCGAGCACGGCGGTGGCGCAGATGCCCAGGCTTCCTGTTCCGATGAGGTATTTTTTCGGAAAGACGGAAGTCAGCCAGGCGGAAATCAGTGAGAGAATCACGACAAAGATTCCGGGCAGGGTCATGAGCATCTGAATGGTAGAAGTTGCAACGTCGGGAAATGCCGCCGCCATATCTGACATGGCAGGCGATAATCCATTGGTCGCCATCTGGGAGAAAGTCAGCACCAGGATGGTGATTTTCAACATTTGCTTGTTTACTTTTTTTTGTCATTTGGCAATTCCTCCCTGTAATTGTTTAGAAATAATAGCCAGTTGTTTTGTGTTTTTTGATTGTCGAATCTGAATTTTGAAAGAGTTTAAGGCTATTATATTTCAATACGTAAAACTTCACAAGTGCCTTTTGAGGGATTAGCAAGTCTGAAAACAGAGATAGGAACAGGAAGCGTCATCTGCATGGCAAACGATCTGCTTCCTGTTGATGAAAAAAACTGGTATGTACCGGCATGGTTAATCTGATATATTATTAGAGAATATTTCGTGATTTCTATAAAGAAAACTGCATCCCGGTTGTGAGCCTGTGTACTCGGCTGCCGAGGCGGCTTTGCAGTTTTTCTACACCCGGTGTACCCGTGCAATGGCCGGTATAGATCCGATCGATTCCCTCTTGAAGAAAAGCATGGCAAAGGTCGTTGATTTCCTCTTCGGAGAAAGCACAGGTTTCGCTGCTTCCGGCATCGAGCAATATTTGTTTTTCGCCAAATTCGATAAAAAGGCTGAGACCGTGTTCACAGGCCAATTTGCTGTCTGAGGTATTTTCAATAAGCACGGTCACCCGAAGTACCTGGTTCATATCAGTCTCCTTATTCCGTATCTTTCTTTTTCGGATGAATCATCTGATGACCAGTCCACAGGCACATGATACCGCTCAGCACCATCATCCAGGCCCAGAATTTATGCTTTTTCAACATATTTTATGCCCTCCATAAACTGTGCAGGTTGCAGTATGCGTAAACTGCTTCCACCTCATCCCCGTCGCTGAGCGCAAAGCATGCGGCAGGTTTTTCTTCAGGTTTTAACTCTTTAAGTTGTATTCCTTCCTTTGTCTTCAGCGCAATCCACTCAATGTAATGCGCGGGAAGCATCGGATGTTCCACAGACCCGACGGTTACCTTTACCAGATTTCCTTCAACCTTGTAATCCGGAACGTGTTTTTCCACAGCAGCGTCTGTCGTGCCGGGGATGATCTCTGTCATCTTCTGGCCGCAGCACATAACCGGGACGCCCTGGTCCTTTACTTTCATGATGATGTTTCCACAGTGTTCGCAGATGTAAAATTTCATTTCCATAAGTGATATCCTCCTGTGTAGTTGATTTATTTATAGATTGTTGTGCCAGACCGTGTGTATAATCTAACATCCTGATTTGATGGTCATATCTTTTTTAAATTGGTTTTTTATTTTTGCGTAAAGGAATATGGAATCACGCCAGTTTTCAACAGCGGCTATGTCGGCATCCGTCACCATCCCCGTGACTGCCGCAGTTCCCGCCGTGATGTTCGTGGTGATTACAGCGGATATCCGGTATATAAGCCAGGTTACCGGCAAGCAATGCTTCCACTGCTGCGTCCGCATCACCGGTTACACCGCCATAGAGCTGAATTCCGACAGCAGCCAGAGCAGCCTGCACGCCGCCGCCGATTCCGCCGCAGATCAGAGTGTCCGTCTGCAGGGCATTTAAGACATCTGCGAGTGCACCGTGACCCTGTCCGTTGGTGCCGACCACTTCGGAGGCTACAACTTTTCCGCCTTCCACGTCGTAAACTTTAAACTGTTCTGTGTGGCCGAAGTGCTGGAATATCTGGCCGTTTTCGTAAGTAACTGCAATTCTCATGATTGTTTCTCCTTTTTCTTTCTGGAATATCTGGTAAATTTCCTGTTTGCTGCAATTGTTTTCTCCGCAGAGATTGTTCTGCCCGTCACAGAGCTGATATTGTCCGCCTTCGATGCGCAGCGGCAGTCCTTCTACAAGCGCTTTTGCCACTTTCCCGCGGGCAGAATCATAGATTTTCTGTACCGTGGTCCGGGCAACCTGCATTCTCCGGCAGCATTGTTCCTGGGAAAGCCCTTCCCTGTCAATCAGGCGGATTGTCTCAAACTCGTCTACGGTCATAATAACCGGGTCTTTTCCTTCCTCGTTTTTGGTCAGAGTAAATTCCAGGGTCTGCGGAAAGCGGCAGATTACTCTGCATTTGGTGGGTCTCGCCATTCGGTCACCTCGCTTTCTTGCACTTGTATATATATCTTAACCCTGCTTTTAACATAAGTCAACAATTAATATTGACATATGTCAGAAAAAGAAGTTGGCTTATGCCAAATTAAAAATATGTGTAATTTAGCGCGATTTTTAACAGAAAACTCGTTGATTTTTACATGAACATATGCCATACTATGGTCAGTACCTTTAAGGAGGCGGCTGTATGTATCGAAAAATTATGCAGTATTTAGAGGCGTGGAAAGAAAGCGAACATCGCAAACCTCTGATTTTGCAGGGAGCCAGGCAGGTCGGAAAGACGTATTCTATTCTGGAGTTTGGACGTACTCACTATGAGAATGTGGCCTACTTTAATTTTGAAACCAATCCAAAGCTGAATAAAACTTTTGACGAAAATATCAGCCCTGATTATCTGATACCGATTTTATCCCATATAGCAGGCCAGACGATCGTCAGGGAAAAAACGCTGATCGTTTTTGATGAAGTGCAGCTTTGTGAAAGAGCTTTGACAAGCCTGAAATATTTTTGTGAGGACGCGCCTGATTACCATATTATTGTGGCAGGCAGTTTGCTCGGTGTTGCCGTGAACAGAGCGAGGTTTTCTTTCCCTGTCGGCAAGGTGGATATGAAAACTCTTTATCCCATGGATATGGAGGAATTTATGTTAGCCTTTGGCGAAAATGCTCTTGTAGAGCAGATAAAGAGATGCTTCGAAACGGATACACCGCTGCCTGTTGCCCTGCATGATGCGGCAATGCAGCTGTATCGTCAGTATTTAGTTGTGGGGGGTATGCCGGAATGTGTTATGCAATTTGTGACTACAAAAGATTATATTCTTGTCCGCCATACGCAGGATACGATTCTTGCCAGTTATCTTAACGATATGAGTAAGTACAATAATCTTAATGAGATTAAGAAAACCAGACTTGCCTATGACAACATAACCGTTCAGCTTTCTAAGAAAAATACCCGTTTCCAATATAAGCTGATTAAGAAAGGAGGCAGGGCTTCAGAGTTTGAAAATGCGATTGAATGGCTTTGTCTGTCCGGTATCGTATCACAGGTGTATAAGGTGGAGCAGATTAAGAAGCCGCTTGAAAACTACCGTGATATTGATGCTTTCAAAATTTATGTATCGGATTTGGGGCTGCTTTGTGCAAAGAAAGATTTAGCGGCAAACGATATTCTCTACATGGTGGATGAAATTAATGATTTTAAGGGCGGTATGGTTGAGAACTATGTCAATGTTCAGTTAACCATTAACAGCTACAATACTTACTATTGGATGTCTGAGCGGGGAGCAGAAATTGATTTTATCATTCAGCGTGATGGCCAGCTTATCCCTGTTGAAGTGAAGTCGGCTGATAATACCAGAGCAAAGAGTTTAAGGCTATATATGGAGACCTTCAAGCCTTCCTATGCCATTAAACTCTCTGCAAACAATTTTGGCTTTGCGGACGGGAAAAAGACCGTTCCGCTCTATGCCGCATTTTGTATCTGAAAATGGTGCTTTAAGTGGTTTATGGAATCATATTCCATTATTGCTGCGGGTTTTCGGAAAAACGTTCTTTCAGCAGATTTACCAGTCTCTCCGCGATGGGTGTAAAGACCTGATATTTTTTCCAGATGATATACATTTTTGTCTCCAGTTTCGGAGACAGCGGTCGAAAACACAGGCCGCTGTCCGATCCGACATCAGCCAGGCGATCGAAAACCAGCAGGCAGCCCAACCCCTCTTTTACAAAAACAGAGCCATTATAAATGAGATTGTTAGTTCCG
>JAJBTR010000144.1 GCA_020860745.1 Lachnospiraceae bacterium
AAATTTCATTCCAAACTTCTGCTATCACTTCTACCACCGTAAACACTCCCCGCATCCCCGGTTTTCAGCGATTCTACTTCTTTCTGCGTCAGCTCCCTGCACTCCCCCGGCTTCAGCGCCTCATCCAGAATCAGGCTGCCCATCGAGAGGCGCTTCAGATAAAGAACCTTCGAACCTGCTGTGTGAAACATTCACTTCACCTGATGATATTTCCCCTCCGTGATGGTCACTTCTACCTCAGAATCCTCCCCGGCGGACAAAATCTTCAATTTCGCCGGCGCGGTAAGATTTTTCTCACCGATCTCAAGTCCCGCAGCAAATTGCCGTACCATCTCCGCGTTCGCCTCGCCGGAAATTTTTGCGTAATACGTCTTTTCCACATGCTTTCCCGGCGCCAGGAGGTTATGCCCCAGCGCACCGTCATCGGTAATGAGCAAAAGCCCCTCCGTATCCCTGTCGAGGCGCCCCACCGGCGCAAGCCCCCGATGCCGCTCTTTGGGCAGAAAATCCATCACGGTCTGATTTCTCCCATCTGTTGTCGCCGTCACACATCCTGCCGGTTTATAAAGCATGAAATACTGGAACTGTTCGTACTGCAGCGGCCGCCCATCCATATACAGCGTCTCATTCTGCGGATCAAATTTTTCCGCTCCGCTCTTCACCCGGCGGTCATTGAGAAAAATGCGTCCGTCACGAATCAGCTTTTTCGACTCTGACCGGGCCGCGATCTGCAGCCGGGAGAGAGCTTTATCCACACGAAGCAACATATGATATTCCCCTGCTCCTTTCCATGCATGTCAACATAAATCTGTACCCGAAAAACAAACTGTGCAGAAAACACATGGCATTTAACACAAAACAAACCAACACGCAAGCGTTCCTGTCAATCATAACACAAATCCTATAGCAGATAATAGCAATGAACAAAATAACACTGCAGCGTTGTATCAGCTTCCGGGATCTAAGTACACCGCCAGAATCTGCGACCCGCGGACCGCCTCCAGATAAGGATAGGGATCCACCGCCGTATCCTCGCCATTTTCATCCGGTATATAAATCCCCACATGCAGATGCACCGCAAACTGTCCGACCGTCCCCTCATCCCCGTAGCCGCTGTCCCCGGCAAACCCGAGGAATTCACCGGCAAAGATTTCATCTCCCTCGGAAATTCCATCAGCGTAGGACTCCAGGTGCGCATAGTAATAATATGCACCGCTGTCCGAGCGGATGCCGATCCGGTAACCGCCCAGTGTCAGCCATCCAATCTGCTCCACCACGCCATCTGTCATGCTGACCACCGGATAAACGCCCCGTTGGTTTTCTGATGTAATAATGTCGCACCCCTCATGACATCTCTCACCGCCATAGCTTCGCTCCACCATCCAGGTATCCGTAAAATCAAAGGTCAGACCGCTCTCCTCACAGAAAGCAATCGGGAAACACTCGATTTCCCGGCTGATTATCTGCTCCGGCATCTGCAACCGGCTTCCATCCCTTTCCGGAGGCTCATAACGGCAAAGCTGAGCAATCATAAACCAGTCAATGACAACAGGCACCATCATGCTGAGCAGATAAAACCGGCAGGACTTCCATCTCTTTTTCATATCTTTTCCATAAAATCTGAATTATTTATACTTATGAATAATAAAATGCACTATGAGACATAAAATCCTATCCATCCTTCTGGCCTTTATCATCGTCTACTGCCTGGCTTTCCCGCAGCGTATGGCAGAATCCGCAGCCGGAGGCTTAACACTCTGGTACCGTTCCATCCTGCCCACATTGCTGCCGTTCAGCATTTTCTCCTCTGTGATTGTGCAGTCCGGTATCTATGACCGATTTTTTGAGCGTCTGTATCCTCTGTTCCGGATTATCTATCCGGTACGAAGCCCGCTCATCTACCCGCTCATCGCAGGGTTTCTTTTCGGATTCCCTCTCGGCAGCAAACTCTGCGCCGACCTGTATCACGCCGGGAAAATATCCTCCGGGGAAGTGGAAGCCGTCAGCTGCATCAGCAACCACTTCGGTCCGGCTTTTCTCTATAATTATCTGTACCGGAATCTCTTTCAGAACGAGCTTCCTGCATTCGCTGTCCTCACAGCCTGTTATCTGCCGCCTCTGCTCCTCGGACGCATCCGCCTGCATCAGCTTTACCACAAAAGCGGCAGCAAAGAAAACAGAGAAAGCTCACCGGCCGCAAAAACAAAAAAACGGCGCCCGGATCTCCTTTAAACATAAAGATCCTGGATGCCGGTATCTCAGACAGCTTTACAACTATGATAAAACTGGCCGGATATATCATTCTGTCCGCCCTGCTGGCAGACATCATCCTGCAGATTCCTCTGAAAAATCAGCTTATAAAAAGTCTCTGCATCGGAATCATCGAAATCACCAACGGCCTTTCTCGGATCGGTATGCTCACAGCCGGAACCATCAAAAAATCCATGCTCGCCATCGGCATCGTCAACCTTGGAGGAATCAGCGGTCTCTGCCAGACATGGTCAGTGATGAAAGACACCGGGTTTCATATCAGCCGTTACCTGCTTTTCAAGCTGCTGTGCAGTCTCTTCGGAATACTGCTGATCCGGTGCGCCCTGAATCTGTGCTAAGGAACCGTACCGAAATAATATACACATCCTGCACAGCTTTTCGTGATTGTTTCTAAATCAGATTAATTTCGTCTGATTTACTCTCATCTGCAGGAACCTCCGGAATAACAGCCTCAGAGGCGTCGTCTCCCGATGCGGTAAGATATCCGCGGTTCGCTTTTACAATATCATAGCATTCCTGGAGAGAAGACAGCAGATTGTAATACTTCTCTCTGGAGGTATCAATAGCGTGAACCACAATATTCTCCAGATTGCTCAGCAGATTATCCGTATACTCGATAGAAGCCGTGCGGATCGCATTGGCGTCCTCGGTGGCTTTGTCCAGAATCTCCTGCGCCTGATTCGTCGCAATAGAAACAACCTCATTTGCCTGCGCATAAGCCTGCTGCATAATCTGATGCTCGCTGACCAGCTCATTTGTCTGAATCTCCGCCTGCGCCAGCACCTCGTCAGCTCTCGCCTGCGCGTCAGCCAGAATCGCGTCGCGATTGGCAATAATCTTCTGATAACGCTTAATCTCGTCCGGCGTCTTCAGGCGAAGCTCCGTCAGAAGCTCCGTGATCTCATCCTTATCTACGATAATCTTCCCTTTTGAAAGAGTCTGCGCCTTGCAGCTGTCAATATATTCTTCAATTTCCGCTATGATCTGCTCTAATCGACTGTTCATATGAGATTCTCCTTTATCTGTTTTCATTCAGAATACGGTATTTGCCATATATTTTTTCGATGATCTGTGCCGGCACAAATCTGTGAATATCACCGCCATCAGACGACAACTCTTTCACGATGGTCGAACTCAGGTAAGAATATTTCAGATTCGTCGTCAGAAAAATCGTGTCTATCTGATCGTTGATTGCATGGTTCGTCTGCGCAATCTGCAGTTCATACTCAAAATCAGTGACTGCGCGCAGTCCCCTCACCACAATATTCGCACCTGTTTTCGCCGCATAATCAGCGGTCAGTCCGTCAAAAGAAGAGACCGTCACATTCGGCAAATGACCGGTCAATTCCTTTATCATACTAACACGTTCTTCCGCAGAAAACAACGGATTTTTTGCATTGTTTTTCAAAACAGCCACATTGAGCTCGTCCACCATCTTCGCGGAACGCTCAATAATATCAAGATGTCCGAACGTCGGCGGATCAAAGCTGCCCGGGTAAATTGCTTTTCTCATGATATTCTCTGGCGGTGTTCGTCAGAATCCTCCTCTTCCTGTTATTCTCAGAGATTGCGCCTGTATGCAGCGCTCGATATCTCACACAATTCTCTTACGCAGAAAAATATGCTGATTTGTCTTGTATCTCTTGACACGGTAAATTTCAAATCCTGTCTCAGCCAGTTCCTCAGGCGTAAAATCAAGAGACCCCTCCACGATAAGCATTGTCTCATCCCCGCAAAGAGACGATACCGACAATGTCCGCAGCGCCTCCGCAGCCATTCCCTTTCCATAGGGTGGATCCAGAAAAATGATATCAAACACATAACGGCTTTCCAGACTGCGCAGCGCAGTCAGGTAATCCATCTTCTTTACTTCACATGCGGAGCGAAATTTCGTGGCTGTAATATTATCCTCAATGCACGCCGCGGCCTGCCGGTTGTTATCCACAAACACCGCGTACCTGGCTCCCCGGCTCAAAGCCTCCAGTCCGATTGCACCGCTCCCGGCGAACAGATCCAGAAAAATGGCTCCCGGAACCTCCGTCTGAATCATGTTAAACAGGGGTTCCCGGATGCGGGCTGTGGTCGGG
>JAJBTR010000228.1 GCA_020860745.1 Lachnospiraceae bacterium
TCACGCCGTCGCGGTCTACATAGTAGTCGCCGGTCTGGTCGTCCCAAATGGAATATGCGGGTCTGCCAGGATACCAGTCCACATCCACCACATGGAAGCGGTCTTCCGGGGCAAGGGTATCACTTCCGGCCTCCGCAGCCGGTTCCGGTTCATCCTGTGCGGCTTCCGCAGCCGGTTCCGGTTCATCCTGTGCGGCTTCCGCAGCATCCTCCTCCGCAGCAATACGAGCGACATCGGCCTCCACCATCTGAATGAAGGGGCTTTGCGCCAGCTTTTCCGGGTCAACCACCTCGCCGTTCACGATGCCGTGTTCGGCCAGCCGCGCCCGCACCCATTCCGGATCACTGTCTGCGAACTCATCATCTCCCTGTTCTGGCTCCGTCCGTTCTTCTTCGTGGGGAGAGAGCTGGGCGTAGGTTTCTTCCAGTACCGCCTGTGTCAGACGGTTGTGGAAAGCGGTATTATCATAGAAAAGACCGTAAAGCTGGGTATCGTAAAGGGAAATGACCGCCCGATTGATAGCGGCATTGCCCTCTATCATGGCATTTTCCCGATCAGAGTTCCGGCAGGCGTTCTGATAGGCTGTGTCTGCGAGAACAGCATCCCGCACAATGGGAAGATAATGCGCATAAAGGTCGCCCACCGTGGGAGACGCAGCTTCTTTGGCCGCGCTTGCCGCCTCCTGCACCGCCGGTTCCGGTTCTGCAGGAGTTGTCTGCGCCTGTTCCAGCTGTGCCTTCTCCTTATCCGTCAGGTAGTGGCCTGTCTTTACCAGTGTATCAATCCGTCTGGCAACGGTATTCCAGGACAGCGTGACCTCCGCGCAGTCCGTCTTACTCAGCCGGATACCTTTCCCGTCATGATCTTCAAAGCTGTGCGTCTTATTGGAAAGCGCGCCGCTGTGACCGCCGATGCCGTATTCTTCACGGAGAAAATCTGCCCGTTCTTTGGTACTGTGTTCGTCAGAGAAGTATCTGTAAATCCTTCCTTTGCCGCCGGACACGGAGCTGCCGTGAGTGAGAGCCTCGTCAACCTCGTCCTCGGTGATGAACTGCTCAGTCTTTGGCACCGCATACATATCGGTACTGTATTCCCTCCATGGTGTATCCAGATTGTGCAGTCCCTCCACCAGCATCGGAACATCGTGATAGTGGAAACGGAGGACGCCGCGCTGCTGGGCGTAGACCTGAGAAAAGAACTCCATGTCCTTTGTAATGGAAGCAAGAGTCTGCGGGTCAGAGAGCGCCTTTGTAAGCCGCGCCGTTTCGTCCGGGTAGCCGCCGCCCCGGTATTCATCCAGGGAGGAAAGCAGCGGTACACCTTCCGTCATTTCAGAAAAGTCATGCCGCAGATACCAAATGGATTGCGCCAGGGCAGTACGGTAATGGTTTTGCGTCTCAGTCAGCTCTACGTTGGTGGCAAACTGCCCGGCATCCATCAGTTCCCCGATGCGGTCAGCAGCGTCCATCCAGGGAATAAACATCCCCGGCGCAGCATCGCGCGCATGGTCGCCGCGGGCAAGCCAGACACCCCGTTCATCGAACCATGCGGACATCTTTCCGCTGTCCGTATTCAGTCCCATGCCGCCGCGATACTCCTGTTGAAGAAATGCCGCGATCTCCTCCGTGGATTTCCCCATCATAAACTGTGCGGAGACCCTCATGCGGCTTGCGTCGTCGCTCCCGCCCAGCCGAAGCACCTGGTCAATGTCATTTTGAGGCAAAGAAAAAGCGGAGGGCATTTCGCTCTCCGCCGCGTGGTCGATTGCTTCAATCTGTTCTGCTTCTGTGGGGAAGATGAAGGATAACTGCTCAAATTCTCCGGGAACCGTATCCCCGAAGGGGTTTAGCTGTACACCAGCTCCGTCAGCACTGTCTCCTCGGCCATCGCTTTCAGGCTGTTCATGTGGCCGACCCAGGCCATCTGTTGGGTCATTTTGTCCGGGGCCGGATACTTCTGAAGCAGCTCGTCCATCAGCTGTTCCATTCGCCGGGTGGCCGTCTCCTGAATCTCCCACAGATGGGGGAACAGCTGCTCGGTCAGCACCAGGTCGCTGTACAGCATCGGATTGTGTTCCTGAAGGAAGCTCCTGCGCATCCTCCCGTACTTGCCCATCGGCTTGCGCTCCTGTTCGGTCAGTACGAGGTTCGGGATCAGGTAATCTCCGCTCTGGGTGTAAGTCAATTCGTTCATCATGGTTTTTGCTCCTTTCTGCTGCCTGTCGGCTGCGCTCATAGGTTCGGATAGCGCCTTCAATCTCCCGGAATACCTGGCCGGATACCCCATTGACGGCGGCACCCAGATAGTTCATAGTCTGCCGGGTATTGAAATCGAAGATGGGAAGAAAGTCCTCATGCTCAAAGTAGCTGGCCGGGTCGTCCAGGCACCGGACGTATAACTGATAGGTCACGCTGACGGCGACGGCTTTCCGGAAGGCCACTTCGATGTTGTACTCATCATAACTCTCCAGATAGCTATCTGCAACGATGTCGAGGAACTGCTGGCCATGCTCCTGCCAATAGTCCACCGCCAGGCTGTTTGCGATCTGTTCCAACTGGCTTTCCAGCGGCAGCGTCTCCGATATACCAAACGCCTTTGCCAGCGCAGACTGCACCGGCGCTTCATAGTCGTCCTGCATCTTCCACAGGTAGACCGGACGGGAATTTCTCCTTGTGCCGGTATCCGACACATCGAAAACATAGCGCAGTCTGGGATAGTCGCCGCTGCTGTCAATGAGGGCGATCCCCCTGGCACCGCGCTTTACATAGCGGTTCATCCGCTCATTCCAGAGGTCGTATTCCGCACACGCTGTCGCGTCCGGCCTCTGGGTGAAGATCATCAGCTGATCCTCATAGGGATATTTGTACAGACGGGCGGCGGTGGTCAAAAACCCTGTCCACTGGCCAACGCTGGCATTTACAGTGCCGGCAGCGTCCCGCGCCATCTGAGAATAAATCTGTAACTTGCTCGGCAAGGTTTACCTCCATTTCTCATAGCTCCCGGTACAGGTCAAGCCGGTCAAATGCCTCATCGGACATCCCGTCCAGCTTTTCCAGCACACGGTCTGTAAGCTCCAAAAGTTCCCCCTCATCGGGGGTAAGACAACATCGCATCTCCCGAAGCGCTTTTACAAGCCCCGGTCGGGTGCCGGGGCTGTAAAGCATCATCAGAAACCGTTCATCCTGGGTAAAGTCCATCGCTCATAACTCCCTGTCGGAAATATCTTTTGCAGACCGCTTTGGAAGTTCCGGCACCCGGCTTTCCCGCAGCTCTTTCAGCTGCTCCAATACGGAAGGACGTTCATCGCGATCCGGTTCTTTCTTCCCGTTGTTGACGATACCGTCCAGCATCGAATAATCGTCCTCCATAGCCATCTCCGCATTTTTCAGGTAGTTTTCCGGCCGGATAAAGCCCGGAACCTCCCGAAAACCAATGCTGTCTACATAGTGAGAGCTTACCACACCATTCTGGCGCAGCGCCACGATGTCACTGACGGAGAGGCTGTGACCGCGGAAGTCCTCCGGCCTTGCCAGGTTAAACTGCTCATAAAGCCCTTCCACTTCGCAGAAAAGCGGCGGTCAGGATAGATCATCTCCACCGTGCCGCCGTTGGGAACACGAAATCTGTATGGCGCGACCGGTTACATACCGGGCAGACGGACATACGCTAAAAAGTGACTTTGCCAATAGCTCGTGTTGATGCTGGTATACTGGATGGGGTCCCCACAGTGAATCATCATCCCATTGCCAACATAGATACCGACGTGCGAGGCCCCGCTGGTGTTATACGTCCCCTGGAAAAAGATCAGGTCGCCCGGCTGTGCATCCGAGGCCGAGACAACCGTGCAGAGATTTAAGAGGCCGTTCGCGGTCTGCCGTCCCACGCTCCATCCATTGCCACAATTGTTAATTACCCAGCTGACGAAGCCGGAACAGTCGAAGCTGGTACTCGGTGAGCTGCCGCCCCACACATACGGGTAGCCGAGATATTTCTCAGCCTCCGCGATCATGTTGGCAAACGCCTCATCGCTTAGTGCTTCGGATGGGATTTCATAGGTGGTGTAGTCGGTGTTGTAAACGCTCTGGATCAGGACTGCGTAAATACCGACACAGATCATAATAAGAAAGCCCTGGAACGCCAGCGCCATCAGCGAGCGCAGATAGTTCTGCCCGATCTGGCTCTGTTCGCGGTTTCCAAAGGTGGAGCACGGGATGGGTGCAAGGCTGCGCATCCGGTAAATCTCGGTCCTAGGCCCGTTGACAATGCGCGCGCAGGGTGCGCCGTTCCGCGGG
>JAJBTR010000084.1 GCA_020860745.1 Lachnospiraceae bacterium
AATATATGTATTGCTATGACTTTACTAATAATTATAAAGACTATGAAAAATATTTTCTAAACTGTCATATGCCTTTAGATTCATTCACCCTTGAATGGTTTAAAAGAGAAGCCAATAGAAAATCACATACAGTTATGGCAGATAAAATTCCCTCTTGGAGCAACATGCAATATGATGTATACTCAGGAAAAATATATGATATAAACGGGAAATACATATATAATTTTTTCGTTGACGAAATCAGAAAGCTAATTGTAGAGTTGGGATCAAATCTTACACCATTTCAAGCAGAATTTATTATCTGGCCCTATATGCAGCTAAAAATGTCTGCGGAAGATTTTCTTTATCAATTCAAAAAGCAAGAACCAGATGATGATCAAAATGAAGAATCATCAAACAAAATTCGTGCAAAATTAAAAGAGGCCACTTTAAAAGAAAATCTTGATGATGTTCAGAAAAGAATAAATAGCTATTTAGCAAAATAATAATCCCATCACAACAGGAGCAGGCAAAATGAAATTATACGAAGTAAACCAAGCCATTGAACAAATCTTTGACCAGATCGTTGATGTTGAGACCGGAGAGAATCTCTCTGATTCACAGGAACTCATGCGTGGGGAACAGGCATCTCAATCCACAGCAGTCCGACGGCATCTCGGGATCCACGTAATGGATCACACAATAAGTCGGCAAAAAATACGGTCGGCAGTCTACATACAGAATATCGCCCACCTTAAACGGGGTCTTCCAGGAGTTCAGACCATTCCGTCCGCTAAACAAATTCGTGCATTCATGCAGCCTCCCTGCCTTTTCATTATCCCTGATCCGGCGAATTGGATCCGTAATTTTCTCAAAATACCGTATCTCCCCATTCGGGGCGCAGATATAGCGATAGATATGCTTTAACGTATCCGATTCTGAATTTTCATAAAGATCCAGTATAAAATAAAAATCACTGCACTCCGGGATCTCTCCTAAATCTCCTGCACCGTCTTCCATAAATTCTTTTCTGATATATTGCAGGAAACCATCATAAGATAAAACCGGCTCTGTTCCCATACATGAGATTTCTGGAAATTCCGTGTCCATGCTCCGTACCAAAAGGACGATCCTTCCCTGTTGATTTTTGTATAGGCATTCCATTGCAGTCTGCGCCACCAGACAACATTCGCTGAGATATTGGCTTTGGTCTTCTTCCATAGGAAGATTCATCAATGCCTGGAGAATCTCCGTTTTCTTCTCCATTGATTTTGGTGCTGACGCTATCAGTTCTGCATACTGATATACTGTCCAGGTCTCAGATGAATTCCTGCAATACTCATGCATATCACGGGAATCTATCAGCCCCAGTATTCTTATCTTTAAATCATCCGGAACATTTAAGGGTTTTCGATTTATCTGTCTGCTCTCCATATGTTGACGTTCCCCCGCCATAATTACTCTTGCATATATCCATAAACTATAGATTACAACTTAATTCCGCCTATACTCCCGTATAATACCCTCTATCTCTGTGTAATCCCTCTGGAACAGCTCCTCACACACCTGAAGCTGCAATGTCTCCTCAGGTACTTTCTCCAGGATTTTTTCTATAACAAACTTCTTGCTTTTTTCTTTGTATTTTGGCATGTTGTTCAGCTCCTGAATATGTGCCAGCTCCGGGCGCCAGATCATGCTCATCTTCTTTTCCCAGTTCAGCTTCGGATTTCTCTCAGGCTTCCTCAACACGTAAAAATCAGGATGTTCCTCCTCAAGCTCCACGGTAATTATACCCCACCATTTCGGCACGTGCTCAGATATGTGATGCGCATGCGTTGTACCCACTACAACATAGTTGCAGTCATAATAGTAATCATAATCCCTTATCTGACGCTTCAGCCGTGCATATGAATCGGCGTCGCTTTTTATCTCAATTCCATAAACAGTCTCCGGCGTCACCATGACCACATCGGCTCTGGAACGTCCCATCTTTTTTTCTTCGATAATCCTGTTTTTGGGATATAAATCATCTAAGAAATCAAATAGTGGTTCACGTATATCCTTGTCATATAACATGGCGTTGCTCCTTTGGATCAGCCTTCAAAATCTTGATTGAATGGTATCAACCGCACTCGTTTATCAGTTCTTCCAACTTGCCACAGCCTTCCTCTGACAGAATCATAATCTCCATCGGAAAAGAGTTCGCATCCGGAACCCCGAATGTATTTACAGAAGGATAAGGCTTTTTTTCATAATCCTCCGTAAGATCATATTGTTTCAGTCTAAAATAAAAATCATTGTTAGACGGGTCAAATTCAAAAGAAGAGTTTTCGCATTTGTAGCAATTAATTATGTCCTCCAACGCATCCGCATAAGTACGCATCAGAACCACATCACTCACATAAGACTCCCATGCTTCTGTGCGTTCACAACATGACTGCATAATAGAATGCTTCCGGTCTGTATGCATCAGGCTGTCTAAAGCATCTCTTATCAACTCATACCGTTCAGAGATATAAGGATATTTTTCTACTTCATCTGCTGATTCCAGAAGTTCTGATAACAGATCTGCTTTCTTTTCAAGCGATACCGGCGATGTAGAAATAATTTCCGCATATGTCCCGATATCTATTTTTTCTTTATATTTCTGCAGAAATTTTCGCATATCTTTGGATGTGACCAATTCAATTATTCTTTCCTGAGTCTGTATTTCCAAGATAGATTCCTCCTACTGCAAAAACCAATACATTGTATACTTAGACATATACGCCTTCACTTTGTTCTGTCCGGCTTCCATCCATCATCAAAATGGCATTTATAATGAACACTGTTATCATAAATGATTCTCGGAAATTTTTCCAATCCAAACCGTCCTATTATATCCGGAATCAAATTCCTGTCCACACAGGGGTTCATATAAATGATTGCCTTACCCTGATCCCGATTCGGTGGCGAAAGCCATCCAGAAAGCCGCCCGGAGTTCCTACCGACTGCCCAAGACGGTAAACGACTCCGTAAACCAGGTGCTTTCCATATCCATAAGCTCAATGAGAGCGATGGAGCAACAGATCAAAGCCTTTGATAAGGCAATCGCCGACCAGATGGAACTGATCCCGAATACCCTGACATCCATCAAGGGGATCGGGCCGGTCTACTCTGCCGGCATTATCGCGGAAATCGGCGATATCAACCGATTCCCGAACCAGGCTTCCCTGGCAAAATATGCCGGGCTTGCCTGGCAGCAGCACCAGTCCGGTGATTTTGAATCGCAAAACACGCGTATGATCAAATCCGGAAACCGATACTTAAAGTACTATCTGGGCGAAGCAGCCATGTCTCTTGTGAGATGCGACGCAGAGTACAGCCGCTTCTACCACCTCAAATACAACGAGGTTAACAAGTATCAACATAAACGCGCCCTCGCATTAACTGCCCGTAAATTAGTGCGGCTCGTCTTTCGACTGCTGAAAGACAACTGCTTATACAGGGCACCGGAGTCCAGATAACATAGGACGTCTTTCGGTGAATTCCAGCCTGGCTTTCAAAAAAATTGAAATCAGCGAGGCTTGGGAAAGTGTGCCCACTTATCTGGAAATACAGCAAAAAAAATCATAGATTTTATTCATTTTCCCCTTGACATATCACCGCTGGACTTTTTTGTTCGCATTTCAAACGCGAAAATGGGCATTCGCGGTAAAATCCTCGCAAATGTCAAAATCCGGCTTTGAAACCCTTGATTTTGCTTGCTTTTTAAGCGCCTAAATGCGGACATTCGTGCCGCATTTTCCACTTCCGTTCCCGGTCTTTCTGCCGCCTTACCATGCCTGCACAATAAGGGCAGTAAAGGCTCCGGTTTGATCCTGGAAGATACTTCCTGCCGCACCGCACACACCGTTTGAACAGACCGTTGTTAAAAATCTCTGCCTCCAGTTCCCGCGCGGACGGAAGTACCGCGTTCCGGAACCACCAACAGCAGACGGAATAGGATATCCGCTGCGGACAGGAGCGCATCTCCCCGTCCTCTAACAGAAGGCAGGAGCCGTTCCAGTAGTTACAGCAGTTCTTTTCGACAAGACGCGCCGCCAATTTTTGCTGCGCATCAGTCATCTGGTAGAGCGACCCGTCCTCCCTGCGCTCGAGGGGCGGCCCGTATCGTGAGCCAAGTTCCATGTCATCACCTCCGATCTGGGTAAAATAAAAAAAGCCCATGCGGTGATGGATCGCATAGGCTATGTAT
>JAJBTR010000267.1 GCA_020860745.1 Lachnospiraceae bacterium
ATTCTCTTTTCAGTAACACTGATTATGAGATTAACGGTTATTCGAAAGATGGATCCGCAGTTACAAATGTGTGTGATGAGGGATCATATCAGGCTACTATAGTAGCCAATGGTTCAAATTGCACAGGAAGTACAATGATCACATTTGAGGTGAAAAAAGTTAGCCTGGCCGATTGTGCGATTACAGTAAAATCTTCTGCAGTATATACTGGTCAAGAGCAAAAACCCGAAGTGGCTGTAACATATGGTAATACTACTCTGGTGGAAGGTACAGATTATAGTGTTACGTATGATGACACTGCGGATTGGACTAATGCGGGATCCGATAAAAAAATCACCATAGCCGGTAAAAATGTAAGCTATACAGGAGAAGTTGAAAAGTATTTTGAAATCACAAAAAAGGCTTTATCTGCGAGTGATATTGAAGTGCATTACGTATTAGGCAGTAAGGGCGATGTTTCAGTTTCCATAACAGACGGTTCCAAAGAACTGACGGAAGGCACTGATTATACGGTTACCTCTGCGGGCGTTTATACTGAGGCAACGGGCGGGGTTGATATAACAACTAATTTGAGCAGCTATATTTCAAGCGTAGACCAGCTGTATTATTATATAATTGAGGCGAGCGGGGATAATTATACGATTAATGCTACTGTTAGCTTTACGGCAGAATATAAGAATCAGGCTGCGGTAGATAATGGTCACAATGACATTTCGATAGATTCGGTGTCGGATCCGGGTAGCATTTTTGCAATAGAAGGAACATCGATTACTCCCTATTACAGGGGTGGGTTAACAGTTTCTCTGACAGAAGGATATAAAAGCAGTTACTATATTAGTGTAACCCTTGCTGTCTTAAAAGGATAAGCAATCTCTGTTGAGAGTATTCAGAATGGTGATTCTATTTTTATTCAGAATGTTACATCCGGAGAAATCAGTTATTATATTGTAAAGACATATGTAAAGGATCCTGTGGGACCGACAATAACTACAGGGGATGTTTCAACAGATTGGTCTTCTACAACAAAATCAATCACCGAAATTACCGCAGTAGATGATACATCTGGAATTCTTGATAACACAATTTATTATTATGTGGGAAAAGACATTCTGGGAGAAAACAATGTAACATCAATATCGGACAAGACTTATTTAAGTACTTATGGATTATCAACCGTAACGGGCACTGAGGTGGATTCAGACAACGAGAATAAAGTTATCAACGGAAGCATTGATGATTCAAATGATGAAGACGCCGATGGTACGGTGTATTATATTTATGCTTTTGACGGTGCAGGTAATCTTACTACTGAAGAAGTGACTGTGAGCAAAGTGGATACGACCGCACCGATGGTGGCTGTTACGTATGATGACTTTTATGCTGCGGAGAATGATACTACCTATACCTATTATTATACGGGTGAAGAAGGCTCTTATGAGACCGTTACTCTGACCTATACAGAGGCAAATTGTGCTGAGAAAACAGCGAATACGCATCCAGACATTACGGTTAACGATAATGATACTTCCGTAACTGTAACGGAATTGGATGCGGAGCCTTCTGGTACCGGCATGAGTGAAGGCGTATACGTATATTGGGATGATACTGTCGCGGGCACAATGACAGCCACTCTGTATTTTGTATATGGCTCAAAGACAGATGCAAGTTATACGATTGCAACTTCCTATGAAGATGTTGTGGGAAACAAATTGATTGTTGATGACAATGACTCAACATCTAAAGCAGAGAGTGGAACTGTTTCTGCTGCTTATACACTTGTTCTTGACAACAGTGCCCCGGAAGTGGCTTTTGACTATGGCACGTATGATGGTAAAACGTTCACATCGGTGAGCGCCGGCACTACTATAACCAACGGGGATACATCATATAACTGCTACAACAGTTCTGATATTTATATGCAGTTGACGGTTACAGACACAAATATCAAGTGGAGCGAGGTAGAAGCTCTGGTAAAGAGTTTGGCCGGAACAGGGATTGACGGAAATGAGTTATCAGATACAGCAGCCGGCAGTGCAATTTCAGAACTGTCTGAGGAGGATTACGCTGACCAGATTAAAAGTGGTGAGTTGGTTCTCTACATTCCGTTGGCTACAGATGCATATTATTCCATTGCCGCTGCTGCAATTAAAGATATCTCCGGAAACCAGTCAGATGATATTGATGCGCAGTACATCTGTGTGGACACTGTGATGCCCAATGACAGCGCGTATATTTTTGTAACCTATGAGACAGATGTAGTAAAGACGGTGACGGATATTGCCACGTTTTACGATAAAACAGGCGGCACAGCCGCATCGATTCTTTTTGGAAAATCAGATGCCACAGTGAAACTTTATCTGAAGGATAATCTCTCCGGCGTGGGCAGCTTTACCTGGAGCTATGGGGATATGACAGATACGGTGAGTGTAACCACAGCTCCCGAAGTAATAACGGATGCACAGGGTGCGAGCAGTGATTCTTCTGATAATGGATATTATACAGCATTTGAACTCAGCTTGCCGGATGCCGCAGCGGTCAGCCCTTACCAGATTGCGGATAATCTGACGATTACAGAGATTACAGACCGGGCAGGCAATGTCCTGACGGAAGACACCACCGTGGTTGCATATGATGGCGATGTGGAGGTAATTCTGGATGGTGTAGCGCCGACTGTGTCAGCGAGCTATACAACCGCAGCGGAAGCTTCCGATACCCAGAGCGGGAAATACTATTATATGCAGACCGGGACGGAAGAATGGGAGACAGTAGTCCTCACTTACACAGAGAAATATTATAAAGAATCCGGTGAGACGCCGGTGATTGAGGTATTCAAAAACGGCGAAAAAACGACGGTGAATACCCTGACTGCGGAGCCGGCAGACGGTGATGCTCTTGATGCAGTGAGCGTATATTGGACCGAATACGATACGGAGAACAATACGATAACGGCCACCGTTTATCTCCCCTATGACAGCGATGGGGCGGAAGATATCTATGTGGTTCAGACTGCTTATCAGGACGGGGCAGAGAACGATATGGTAGTGACGGCAGGCAGCGATACGCTGACTGCGGACAGCAGTTCCGCAGCAAGTCCCTCCGTGTATGAGACCGCCATGCTGGTTCTGGATAATGTTGCGCCGACGGTGTCCTTTGAGTATGGGACGCTGGAGAATGGCGGAACCTTTACCGCGGTAGACGCGAATACGGACAGCGTGACTTATGATGGCGTTACCTATAGCTGCTATAACCGCTCGGATATTTATATGAAGCTGACCGTGGTGGACAGCAACATTAAATGGAGTGAGGTGACTGCGCTTCTGCAGACCCTGGGCGGCACTGATCTTGCGGCAGCAGCGGTATCTGCTGAAGCAGACACAGTGGTTGACGCGTTGACAGAAGAAACCTATCAGGATCAGATTGCAGGCGGGACGCTGGAGATTTATGTTCCGCTGAGTACAGAAGCATATTACGCGCTTACCGCTGCGACCATCACAGATATTGCCGGAAACACATCGGCAGAGACGGAGAATCAGTATATCTGTGTGGATGTGACTGAGCCGTATGATAACACACAGATTTATGTGGCGTATAAGAGTGACCTGGATACCACAGGTTCTGCGATTGATCAGATCGCGCCGGAACTGTTCAGGGGATCCGCAGGCGTCGGCAGCGGAACCATCGCGGAGGTGCTGTTCGGACAGAATCAGATTGAGGTTATGCTTTATCTGAAAGATAATATGTCCGGTATTGCCGGGTTTACGTATTCATATACAGGCCTTGAAGGACCAATCTTTACGGATGAGGCGGTGGATCTCAGGAATACAGAGCCGGAGAAGTACACCATCAACGGAGAGGATGGGTATTATACGGTCTATACGTTTACAGTCACAGACGCTGATGCTGCGGTCCAGCAGGCGGCGGATAACCTGACCATCTCCGACATTACGGACAAGGCGGGCAATGTTCTGGAGGAGAGCAGCACGGCAGTATCTTATGACAGTGATGTCGAGCTGATTTTGGATGAGATTGCGCCGGAGGTTGCGGTGACTTATCCGTCCACAGATGCGTCCGATGCAGCAATCGATGGAGTGACTTACCGGTTCTACCGGCAGGGTGAGGATACCGAAAAGGCATATGAGACGGTAACCCTGGTTTATACAGAGCAGTATTATCAGAAACAGATGGAGAACGGTGAAATTATTTTGCCGGATATCAGTGTCGCAATGAAAGATTGTAAGGATGGTGCAGAGCAGACGGTGAGTGCGGCTGCCCTCACGGCAAAGTCGCCGGATTCTGTGAGCAGTCCTTCTGTGTACTGGGAGTATGGCGATGCCACGATGACAGCGTACCTTTATCTTCCCTATGGCAGTGAGACAGAGATGGAGTACATTGTTTCTACTGACTATGCGGATGGTTCTGAGAATGTGCTGACCAGACCTGAAGATGATGGTTTTTCTTCCATCACTGAGGAGGGCGTTTACACGAGTAACACCCTTGTTTTGGACAATCGTGCGCCGGAGATCACAGCGTTTACCATTTCCGATGTAAGCGATAAGCTGGCTTCCGATGGGTCGGTCGCGTATGAGAAGGTGAGCAGCAGCACAGCTACGCTGGTCTGGGAAATGGACGACAATGAGACCTACTGGAATGCTGACAGTGTTGTATTTACGATTTACAATAAAACGACAGGGGCATCTGAGGTCATTGACGGAAGTGCGATTACCTGGGAGCACAAAGCGGATAGCAGAACATATGAGGCAACCTATGCTGACTTCAGCGGTTTTGCGAACGCGGAGCCTTCTACCTACTATGTGACAGTCGCCTATGCGGACAGGGCACAGAACGCGCTTTCCGCCGGCGGTGAGATTGACGACAGCTATGTGTCAGATGGTACATACACCAGCGACACCTTTATTCTGGATCAGGTGGCGCCTGAGTTTACGATTTCCTACAGTGACGCGTATCAGATTGTGGGTGCGGATGGTAAGACACTGATATCAACCAGTGCGGCCAGCGGTTACAGGGTATATTACGGCGCCGGCGAGGGACAGATTGATGTAACCATCACGGTGACAGAGCATTATGCTGTGACAGAGTCGGATGGCAGTCTTCAGGATTTTGTCCTTACCGTGACCTGAGAGAATGGTAAGCTGTACGCATCTCAACTGACGTGGTCTGCGGCAGCGTCAGGAGATTACGACTACGCGACGCAGTATCAGGTTGCGTTTACGCTGGAGGATGAGGATTATTATACCATTGAGGTATCCTATGAGGATGCGGCGGCAAACAGGATGGCAGCGGGAGATACCGTCATGTATAACGCGGGTCTGAGCGACGGTACCTACACCAGTGAGATGCTGGTGCTCGATGTGACCGCCCCGGAGATTACGGGTACCTATAGCAGTGCTGTGATCAATACAAAGAACAGCAGAGATTATTTTGATACCACATCAACGAAGCTGACGCTGACTGTGGACGACAGGAATATCCGCGATAAGGAACTGATGGATGCGATGTCGGGAGACAGGGCATATCTGATCGGGTCGACGGGAAGCAATATTTTCAGCAGCACAAATGCGGGTAAGTATATCAGCGGTCTGACAGAGACGACGGTGCATACCAGTCAGTCTCTGGAGGGGACAACGTCCGGATACGGGACCACCTACACGATTCCGTTATCCACCGAGGGCAATTATGATCTGCTGATCAGCGGTTATAAAGATCTGGCGGGTAACGCGGCAGTGATTGATTCGGGTTACAACCCTTATGTCTGCGTGGACGTGACAGATCCGACAGATGTAAGCTTCACTTATTCCGTATCCTCTTCGGCGGGATGGTGGCCTGTAAACTATAAGACATTGGGCTATGCATTCGCCAACGCGACACTGACTGTCACAGCCAGCGCGAAAGATGTGACTTCCGGCATTCAGTCCTTTACATTCTATGTAACGGATGAGAATGGCACGGTGACTACGATCATTCGGGACGACATTACCCCGATCGAGAGCAAATCCACCAGCATCACGGTTCCCATCAGCGGCAGCAACTTCAAGGGTTCTGTCAGAGTGGTGGCGGCTGACTGGTCGGACAACACGACGGAGAAGTCTGAGGGACAGATCGTGGAGAGTGCGGGCAAGTTCGCTTCCGCGGGAAGCGCGACGATTACCACACTCACCAGCCCGAGCTGGACAGTGAACGGCGTAGATTACTACAATACGGACGTGACGTTCAACCTGACTCTGGAGGAGACCTATTCCGGACTGCGCAGCTATAATTACACGGCGGGCAGCCAGATTTCGGCAACCTATAATTACGCGGAAGTGGCGGGGACAAATCTGACAGCAACGAAGACGCAGAACATTACATATACCTACTCGCAGAACCTGACGCTTTCTTCCTCTGCAAATAATGTAAACGATGTCAGCGTGAATGCGTCCTACGTGAGCAACACCGGTTATACGGATTCTGTAGAGCAGAAGTACAATATTGATATCACGAAGCCGACCATCGAGGTGACCTGGGACAACAACAACTCTTCCAATGAGACATACTACAATGCGACGCGGACGGCGACGGTGGTCATCACGGAGCGGAACTTTGATCCGGACGATGTAGAATTCACCATCACCAACACGGACGGCACGATGCCCTCCATCAGCGGCTGGTCGACCACAGGCAGCGGTGATTCCACGAGACATACCGCAACGGTGACATTCAGCGCGGACGGCGACTACACCTTTACGGTTGCATTCCAGGATATGGCTGCCAACAAGGCGGATTACACCACGGTGGATGAGTTTACTGTGGACCAGACGAACCCGACCTACACGGTATCCTATGACAACAACAGTTATGAGAACGTGTACTACTATGACGCGAACCGTGTGGCGACCATTGATGTGTATGAGCATAACTTTGACGCTTCTGCAGTCACGATCTCTGTGACGAAGGATGGCGCTTCCATTACACCGGTGGTCTCCGGCTGGAGCACCAACGGCGACCACAATGTGGCGACAGTAAGCTTCAACACGGACGGTGAGTATACGTTCACTATCTCCGGCATGGATATGGCCACCAACCCGATGGATGACTACAATGAGGATCACTTTGTAGTGGATACCACGGAGCCGGTTGTTGAGATTGAAGATGTTCAGAATTATTCCGCGAACAACGGAAGGGTTGAGCCGGCTGTTAAGTACAGCGATATAAACTATGATGCAAACTCTACGGTGATAGAACTGGATGGATATTATAACGGGGTGGAGACGATTGAAGGTCTGGCTCCTACGGTCAGCGGAGAGACTGTGACAGTTAAGATGAATGACTTCTCTTACGATCAGGAAACCGATGACATGTATACCCTGACGGCCACGGTTTACGACCTGGCGGGCAACAGCGCGGAGGCGTCCGTTGTCTTCTCCGTCAACCGCTTCGGCTCGGTCTACACCTTTGACACAGCGACAGATGCGCTGGTGGGTGAAAACGGAAAGTATTACACCGACGAGGAGCAGGATATTGTCGTGATCGAGACCAACGTGGATACGCTGGAGGAGAGCAGCATTGCGAAGAGCACCAACGGCAGCCTGACCACCCTGACCGAGGATGTCGATTACTCGGTGAAGTCCAGCGGAAATGAGGTGAGCTGGAAGCAGTACACCTACACGGTTGACAAGTCCAACTTCAAGAATGAGGGTGAGTACATTCTGACTTTCACCTCCGTGGACCGCGCGACCAACAGCAATACGAACGAGATGAAAGTAGCGTTCGTGGTGGATAAGACGGCGCCGACTGTTATGGTTTCCGGCGTGGCCGACGGCGGGCAGTACAGGCAGGACAGCATGAAAATCTCCATTAGCGCCTCCGATAACGTCCGTATGTCATCGGTTACCGTCACCAATGACGGTGAGTCTGAGGAATTTGACTACGAGACAGTGACCAGCGGTGCTTTCCCCTACACGATGAACAGCAAGAACAGCCGTCAGACCCTCAAGGTGGTAGCGACGGATGCGGCTGGCAATGAGAGCGCGATGATGAGCCTGGTGGATGAGAACGGCAATATCACGGAGCTGAGCGAAGTGAGCTACCTGCTGACCACCAACCTCTGGATCCAGTTTATCTCCAATAAACTGCTTCTGACCCTTGCGGTTGTGGCTCTCGCAGCGGTTCTTGCGCTGTCCTGGTGGTTCCTGGCCGGACGGAAAAAATGGATCGCCGGATCCGGAAAGAAAAAACAGGGGAGCGAGTAAGGAAAAGCGCCGGAAAGAGGAAAGTTTAATTTTTCCCGCGACGGAAGAGAAAGACCGGTTGCGGTGCAGTGAATGAAAAACCGCCGGGATGCAAGGCGTGCATTCCGGCGGTTTTTTATAAGAAACAGAGACGAGTGGAACCGGAAATGAGGTGGGGAATATGCCATATCCGGGAGAAGTGCTGGCGGGCGCGTACCAGATTGTGGACGAAATCGGAGCCGGAGGAGCCGGAATCATTTACCGCGCCTGGCACAGAAACCTGCAGAAATATGTAGTTGTAAAGAAAATCAAGGAAAATTTTGGCGGAGCCTTAAACGCGAGGGGAGAGGTAGACATCCTGAAGTCTCTCCACCACACCTGTCTGCCCCAGGTCTATGATTTTGTGCAGATCGGCAGCGAGATTTACACTGTGATGGACTATATCGAGGGACATGACCTGAAGTATTATATTGACCGGCAGTGTGCGTTTACGGAGGAGCAGCTCTGGTTCTGGCTGAGCCAGCTGCTGGATGTCCTCTCCTATCTCCACAGCCGAGGCATTCTTCACCTGGATATCAAGCCCGCGAATATTATGCTGACGCCGGAGGGAAATGTCTGCCTGATTGATTTCAACATCTCTTTCGGAGGCGAGGGCGAAATGATGCAGGGCATCAGCCGGATTTACGCTTCCCCGGAGCAGTACCGGAAGTGGATGGGCATTTTGTATCACACGGCGGATGCGGGTCTGACTTTGGACGCGCAGACGGATATCTACAGCCTGGGCGGAGTGTTTTATCAGATGATGACCGGGTATCCGCCCTCACCGGAGCCGCAGAATATGTACGCGCTTTCCGCGTTCCGGCTGCCGTTTTCTGACACGCTGATCCGGATTGTCAGCAGGATGATGGAGCCGGAGAAAAAGAAGCGCTATGCCGGCGTGGACCGGATCCAGGCGGCGATCCGACGCAGCCAGAGGACCAGGGCGGAGAAGCGGACACTGCGCACGGTGTTTGGCCTGCTGACAGCGGGAATCGCCATCCTCGTTATTGTGGTTGGCGTCGTGGTCTGGCGCGGGCAGGGGGCGGTGAGCAGCAGCGACCGGGCCTCCATCGCGGAGGAGGAAGAACGGCTGGCGGAGCTAAACGCGGAGGGTGAATACGAGGAGGCGTATCAGGAGGGTACGCAGTACCTCAATATCAATGCGGATATGCTGGTGAAAGTGGACGGCGCACGGCAGAGCATACTGGAGCAGGTGCTGGACGCCTGCATGGGAATGGAGGAGTATTCCCGGGCGGAGGCCTATGTGGAGGAGCTTCTGGAGATCGAGACACTGGCGGACTATGAGGCCACGGCGGCGGTGATCTGCGCTTACAACGGAGACTATGAGGCCGCGGAGGAGTATATTGCCGCGGCGGAGGAGGACGGCGCGGATACGGACAAACTCAGCCGGACCAGCGCGGAGATCGCCGCGGCGCAGGGAGAGTATGAGGAAGCAGTCGCAATCTACCGGGAAATATATGAGGAGTCTGGCGGGACAGACATCCTGCGGCGGCTGGCAGCCCTCACGCTGAAGGCGGGGCTGGAGGAAGCATCGGGCAGCGTTAAGAGCAGCGGGTGGCTGGCACAGGCGATTGCATATTATGAGCAGCTCTGCGCGGACGATATGGGTTCTTACACGGAGCAGATGAACCTGGCCACGGCCTATATGGCTGCGGGGTACGATAACCGGGCGTCCACACTGTTAAAGAGCATGAGCGTGCAATATCCGGATCAATATAAAGTGTTTTTAAAACTTGCCGTTCTGGATTACAACGCACAGATGAAAAAAGCGGTGGCGGACCGGGATTTTTCGTCCGTGCTGTCAAATACAAAAAAAGCAAAGGAACTGTACGATGCTGAGACAGACGCTGCGGAGGATGAGGAGCTGCAGACGATGGTTCAGATCGCGGAAGACCTCTCGTAAGGAACGGTGAAGATTTATTTTTTACAGTTCCCGGGGCGGAGGAGAAGGAGGCGTTATGAAGAAAAAGAATACAGGGTATGAGAACTACGGAGAAATGGGCGCGGGCCAGGACAACGGCGCGCAGGGCAGCACTTACCGGGCAAAGTTTCTGATCGCGGCGCTGGTTGTTCTGCTGGCCGTCATCTGTGTGGCGGGCGTGTTCCTGATTTCCGGCCAGAGGACGACACAGAAGTATAATTCCTGCATTTCCGCCGACAACCAGTATTACTCGGCCGGAGATTACACCGCGGCGATCGCAGAGTATCAGAAAGCACTGGAGGTGGATAACGGGAAGGAGAGCGCCTATCTGAACCTGTCCTACTCTTATGTGGCTCTGGGGGATTACGACTCCGCCCTTTCTATCATGCAGGAGGGGTGTAAGCTGCTGGATACCTCGAAGATGGAGGATCAGCTGGCTGCTGTGCAGACGCTGATTAACGACTCCTCGGTTTCCCTGACGGAGGAGGAGATTCTGATTCTTTCCGAAAATGTCACGGTGGAAAATTCCATTCTGGATATGGTGGCGCAGTATTCCTATACAAACTATTACCATGATTTCGGCGCCGCCTCGGATACGACGTCCTCCGGGGATAAGCTGACGATGTATTATGCGGATCTCGGGATGTATGTCAGCTACTACGATCTGGATGATGAGGTAGTCCTGGCGTCCGATGGATCGGAGCCGATCGCCACGGCAAAAGCGTGCACGGTACGGTTTGAAAAGATTTCTACGATTTTCGGCAATACGGAAGAGACCTACGCGGTCAGCTATGAGAAGCTGCAGGAGCTTCTGGGCGATGTGACTCTGTACCAGGATGAGGACTCCGGATACTGGTATATCTCCGCGGAGTATAAGAACTGCAAGCTTACCGTACAGACAGATGAAAACGGCAATATCACCTCGGAGAGTGTCTGGAATCAGCTGGAGCCTCTGTCCCGGAGCACGGAGGAGGAAATCGAGGGCGGAAAAGTCAGCGGCTATATTCTGGATGCCACCACCGGCGACGGCCAGGCGGCTTCCCTCTTTGTGCGGGAGCGCGGTTCCAGGACCGGCACAATCCTGGAGCAGCTGTCTGCGGCCTCGGACGGTAGCTATACGATCGAGATGGAGGAAGGACAGTACACCGTGGAGGTCAGTCAGGAGGGCTATGTGACGGAGTACGCGGACATCGAGATTGAGGACGGTCAGGTAGTTACGGGCGAAAATATCGTGATTTCGCCGGAGGTAGGCGTGGATGAGATACGTATCGTGCTGACCTGGGGATCATATCCGGCGGATCTGGACAGCTATGCCATCGGTACATCCTCTGAGGGTAAGAGCTTTAATATCAACTTCCAGAACCGTGAGGTCTCAGGCGTGGGACAGCTGGATGTGGATGATACCAATGGCTACGGCCCGGAGACGATTACAATTACGGACGGCGGAGCGGAATTTGACTTTTCTGTCTGTGACTTTTACAGGACGGGGTTGCTTTCCTCCTCCGGTGCGGAGGTGAAAGTTTATCTCTCCGGCGAGACGACACCGTACACCTTTACTGTACCGTCAGGTGCGGGCGACTGTGAGGTATGGGAAGTGTTTTCCTATAAAGATGGTGAGATTACCGGCATCAACAGCTTCACTTACGCGGGCGGCAGTGCCAGCAAATAACAGCGGGGAGGATGAGTTGTTTTGGAATGGATCGCGATGGGGCTCTGCTTTGCTTTCGGCATTCATATGCTGATTCTCTGGATCCGGCATATGAGACTGGATAATCATTACAATCAGAATATTTCTATCCACGGCGGCTGGAGCGTGGGAAAGGAGACGCCTGCGAATGATGAGGATGTCCTCTATGTGACCAGCGACGAGACGTCCACCATTTACCGCGGCGGGCAGCAGCCCCGCACGCCGATCACCAGTTCTTTTTCGGAGATATGGATCTGCCTCTATGATCCCGGACGGCAGAGCGGCTATGAGAGCAGCCTCCGGGATCAGGTGGTCATAGGACGGTATGGGAAGAGCGGCGGCGTGGATATCCAGATTCCGGACAGCATGGTTTCAAGGAAACACTGCAGGATTTACCGGCAGGGGGAGCAGATTCTGCTGCAGGATCTGGGCTCCTCCAACCGGACTTATGTAAATCAGTGTCCGGTGACGGGAACGGTGCCGCTGATGTACGGGGACCGGATTAAGATCGGTGCCCGCACCTATGAGTTCCGGTTTCAGTTATAAAAGATCACGCCGGGAATCATTGCGGCAGAGGGGATAAAAGATATGTTGGTGTTACTGCTGGCCTGTGCGGCCTGCGGCGTCGGGGAACTGATCTGTTTCCTCGTCTGCCGTAAACGGAGAAAGAAAAGAAAGCGTGATACATTCAAAAGTATCTATAAGCTGATGGAGCGGCGGGTGCTGGATAAGACGCTGCAGAACAGGATTACCAGCGATCAGGCGGCGTCTGAGGAATACCAGAGCCTGTTTCTGCGGGTGGAGTTTCCCGATACCACGCCCTGGGTGGCGTCGGTGTTTGCGCTGGATGAACCGGTTACCATCGGCAGGAGCCGGGAGAATAAAATCTCCCTCCGGGACGGGGAAGTGTCCCGGATTCACTGCAAGATTGCCCGTGTGGGATTTAACCTCTATCTGCAGGATCTGGGCTCTGCCAACGGGACGCTGCTGCGCCATGGCCTGTTCCGCAAGTGCAGTATGAAAGCCCAGCAGATTGAGAGCCTGGAGGACGGAGACCGGATTGTGATCGGGAATTTCCGCCTGAGAATCCGTGTGTTTTACGGGCGGGAGGCGGCGGAATATTATAACGGGTAGCTTCGGGGACATGGAAAGGAATGTTTTTCGGATTGCGGGAACGGGTTTTGCGGAGCAATTCGAAGTATCATACCCTTTTGCCGCCTGAATCATGATATGGAGAGAGAATCGATGAGATACACAGTTATGGCATATGCCGCGGACGGCTACCAGGAGTTTATCCTTCCGGAGATACGGGATGCGGATTATGAGTTTATCCTGGACAGGCGGATTTTCGGCCTGCGGCAGAGCTACACGATCTGCATGGAGAATATAGACGGCGTGTGGAAATTTCGTTCCAGACGGTACTACAGTATCCGTACCTACGAGGGGCAGCCCGGGACGGATACGCCGCTGGATAACGGCATGGTTTTTGAATTTCTTGGACTGGAGAGCATGAAAATCTCTCTGGTTATTCTTTGTTCTGAGAATGCGTATCCTTTTTATCGGAAATACTGTCTGGACGGCGTCAGCCAGATCACCATCGGCAAGGAGGAGACGAGCAGTATTATCTATGATTTCCGGAGCCTGATTTCCCGGAACCACGCGGTTCTGTATCTCTATGAGGGGAAGTGGGTGCTCCAGGATAACAGCAGCAACGGCACGTATCTCAACGGTGCGAGGATGCGGGGCCAGGCAATCTTAAACTTCGGCGACCGGATTACGCTTTTCGGCCTGCGTCTGATTTATCTGGGGCAGTATCTGGCGGTCTGCGCGCTTTCCGGGACCTATGAGGTGCGGGATGTTTCCCTGCGTGTCTATCACCCGCGGGAGGGGCTTATCCTGGATACGGAGGAGAAACCGGCGCAGAAGAAACGGTTTTTTAAGCGCGCGCCGCGTACCATGGCGGAGCTTTACACGGAGCCGATTGAGATTGAGGCGCCGCCGCAGCTGAACCGGACGAAAAAGCGTCCGCTGCTTATGACCATCGGACCGAGCCTTACCATGGCGCTTCCGATGCTTCTGGGCTGTCTGGTCTATATCTATGCCGCCAGGTCCAGGGGGACGGGGAGCAGCGTCTACATGTTTACCGGTGTGATCACGGCGGTTACCTCCGCGGTGATCGGCGTCGTCTGGGCGCTGATGAATCTCCGTTACAATGACACGGAGGAAGAGGAGGAGGAGCGCCGTTATAACGCCTACGGACAGTATCTGATTCAGATCACGGATTTTATCAAGCAGAAATATGAGGAAAACCGGCAGGCGCTGTACGCGATGTACATCACCGGCGAGGAGTGTTGCCGTTTTACCCGGGAGGAGCCGCGTCTGTGGAACCGCAATGAGCATCAGAAAGACTTCCTCTCGGTCCGTCTGGGGACGGGCAATATTCCGTTCCAGGCGGAGATCAGGATACCGAAGGAAAAATTTTCGCTGATCCGGGACGATCTCGCGGAAAAGCCGGCCCTGATCCGGGACAGCTATTCCAGTCTGGTCAATGTGCCGGTCTGCGTGGACCTGCGGGAAAAGGGGCTGGTGGGCATCATCGGCGGACCGGGAAAGCGGGGAGCCTACGACGCGGCGTTTAATATCATCGCCCAGCTGGCGGCGAACAACAGCTATACCGATGTAAAACTGGGATTTATCTACCGGGGGACTTCGGCGAACCGGGAGCGGTTCAGCTTTGCCCGCTGGCTTCCCCATGTCTGGATGGAGGATAAAAAGACCCGTCTGATCGCCGGCGATAAGGCACAGGTTGGCGACATTCTCTACGAGCTGGCGTCTGTCGTCCGGCAGCGCACGGAGGACCAGCAGCAGAAGACGGAATATCCTCTGCCCCACTATATTCTCTTTGTGGATGACAGCAGCCTCCTGGAGGGGGAACTGCTGGAAAATCAGATTCTGCATCCGTCGCCGGCATACGGAATCACCACGGTTCTCCTGGCAAAAGAGTACCGCGATCTGCCGAATACCTGCGAGTTTATCATTCAGAATGACGGGCAGGGATCCGGTTTCTTCCACGTGTTCCATGAGATGGAGGAGAACCGTGAGCTGGTGATGGAGCGTGTGTCCGGGGCGCAGCTGGAGACGCTGGCGCGGACACTCTGTGATATCGAGGTCAACGAGACCGCTTCCGGCGGCGAGATTCCGGACGCGCTGGATTTCTTTGAGATGTACGGCGTGCGCTCCCTGGATCAGCTCGGCGTGGTAGAACGGTGGAAGAAGAACCGGAATTATGAGACCATGCGGGTGCCGATCGGCGCAAAAAACGGGGGGAATCTCTGCTATCTGGATATCCACGAGAAGTATCACGGGCCGCACGGTCTGGTGGCGGGCACCACCGGTTCCGGAAAATCGGAGACGCTGCAGACCTATATCCTGTCGCTGGCGGTGAACTTCAGCCCGGATGATATCGCCTTTTTTATCATTGACTTTAAGGGCGGCGGCATGGCGAATCTGTTTTCCAATCTCCCGCATATGGCGGGACAGATTTCCAACCTGTCGGGGAACCAGGTGCGCCGCGCCATGATTTCCATCAAGAGTGAAAACCGGCGCAGACAGCAGATTTTTGCGGAGCACAATGTCAATAATATCAATCTCTACACGAAGCTGTATAAGAGCAGGGAGGCGGGTCAGCCGGTGCCGCACCTTTTCATTATTATCGACGAGTTTGCGGAGCTGAAGCGCGAGGAGCCGGAGTTTATGAAGGAACTGATCAGCGTGGCGCAGGTGGGCCGGAGCCTCGGCGTCCATCTGATTCTGGCGACGCAGAAGCCCAGCGGTACGGTGGACGACAATATCTGGAGCAACTCGAAGTTCCGCCTCTGCCTGCGGGTGCAGGACCGGCAGGACAGCAACGATATGCTGCACAAACCGGACGCCGCTTACATCACCCAGGCGGGCCGCGGCTTTCTGCAGGTGGGCAGCGACGAGATTTACGAGCAGTTCCAGTCCGGTTTCAGCGGGGCGGAGTATATCGACGATCCCGGCCTGAACCGGAGCGAGGCCGCGCTTCAGCTGACGCTGACCGGACGAGTGCCGGCGCGGAGCAATGTGAAAAAGAAGGTTTCCGGCAGGGTGAAGGCGATCACGCAGCTGGATGCGGTGATTGACTACCTGAATCAGATCGCCGATCAGTGGCATTATGACCGGCGGATGCTGATGTGGCTGCCGGTATTGCCGGAGCGGATTTATCTGAGCGAACTGCCCGGCTATGAAGAAACTGGTTATGCGGAAGGCAACTGGCCGGCGCATGAGGGCGGATGGGCTTTAAAGACAATGGTCGGCCTGTACGACGATCCGGTCCATCAGGCGCAGGATGTCTTAAATGTGGACTTCGCGGAGACGGGACACCTGGCGGTATGCGGAACGGTGGCGACGGGGAAAAGCACGTTTTTGCAGACTTTACTGTACGGTCTGATTTTCCGCTGCAGCCCGGCGGAACTGAATTTTTATATTCTGGATTACAGCAGCCGGATGCTGCTTCCCTTTGCGGATGCACCCCACTGCGGCGGCGTGGTCATCGATACCGACGAGGACAAGGTGGAAAAATTCTTCTTCCTGATGAACCGTATGATCGGGGAGCGGCGCGACCTCTTTGGCGGGGCTGGTTATGAGCAGTACCTCCGGGCGGAGCGGAGCAGGCGGCGGAATCCGCTTCCCGCAGTGCTGGTGGTGATTGATAATTACTCCAATTTCCGGGAAAAGACCGGATGTAAATATGACGATGATATGGTACGGCTTTCTCGTGAGGGCGTGGGCTACGGAATTTTTCTGGTGATTACCGCGGGAGGATTCGGCGCCAATGAGCTGCCGACCCGGGTAGGGGACAATATGCGGACCGTGATTTCCCTGGAGATGGGCGATAAGTTCAAATACGCGGAAGTCCTCCGGACCACCCGCGTGGAGATTATGCCGGAAACAGATGTGAGGGGCAGAGGCCTGGCTTATGTGGACGGTGCGATTCTGGAATTCCAGACGGCGATGGCCTTCGCGGCGGAGACGATGTACGATATGGCGGAGAGAATTGTTGTCGAGAGCCGCGGTATGGCGGCGTCGTGGAAAGGTACGAAAGCCCGTCCGATCCCGGTGATTCCGGAGAATCCCGTGTTTGCGGATTTCTGCCAGCTGGAGGAGTATCAGAATGCGCTGGCGAATCCCAGGTATCTTCCGTTTGCCTACGCGTCGCAGGATGCTTCTGTGTACTCGGCGAATCTCTGGACTGCCTACTGCTATCTGATCCAGGGCAAGGCGCGCACCGGCAAAAAGAATGTGATGAAGGCGATGCTCTACGCTGCCGCAAAGGCGCAGAACGCGCAGGTCTGCGTTATTGAACTGAAAGGGATGGAGTTTCAGACGGCTGCGGAGCAGCTCGGTGTGACCTGGCTCGGGGAGGAAAAGGCAGTGTATGAGTTCTTCAAGGGTACGATTCCGGTATTCCAGGAGCGCAACGCAAGAAAGCGGGCCTGGATGGCGGAGGGGCTGGATACCCTGGAAATCGCGGAGCGGATGAGCGCGGAGAAGCGGATTTTTATCTTCCTTGCGGATGTGGCAGATTTTGTCAGTGCGGTTTACCATCCGGCGGAGGGCGTCGGCAGTATGTACGCGTATCTGGAAAATATTACGGAGAAAGGCGAGAACCACGGATTCTGTTTTATCGGCCTGATCAACCCGGAGCAGGCTGCGCAGATCGCCGGACGGGGGATTTATGTCAACATGGCTTCCTATAAGACGGGAATCCATCTGGGCGGAAATCTGAATGCCCAGAGACTTTTCCAGTTTACCAATCTCTCGTTCCAGGAACAGCAGAAGGTGACGAAGCCCGGCAGCGGCTACGCGGCAGACCCGGAGGATTCCGGCGTCGCGGAGGCGATTGTGCTGCCGCTGGTGAAAGGCGGATTTTGAATCTGCAGGGTGTTGGATGTCCGGGGAGGAAACCGGAATTGTAATTCGGGTTTGAAACCCTGCGGAACCGATATAGATTAGAGACAGGGAAATGGAGGAGACGGATGATAGCCGGTGTTTTGAGAATCAGGCGGACCGATGTCCCGCTTCTGGAAAAGGAAATACGGTCGGAGGCGGCTCATTACACGGACGAGCGCGTGCGGGTTGTGACCATCCGCTCCCGGGAGGAGCTGGAGGCGTTTCTGTCGGAGAAAGAGCTGGTGGACATCATCTGTGTGGATGTGTCCGTTATGGACGGGATTGCCCAGGCAGAGCAGCTGCGCATATGTTATCCGAAGACTGCGATTATTCTGATTGCGGACGTCAGTATGTCCCCCGTGACTTATATGAAGCCCACCATCCTGGCGGCTTCCCTGCTGTTGGCGCCGCTTTCGCAGCAGCAGGTGCATCAGGCGCTGGAGGCGGTTTTCTGCCAGTTTATCGTAAAGACGAAAGACACGGAAGTATTCCGGATTGAGACCCGGGAGGAGACGCAGAGGATACCTCTCTCCGGGATTTTATACTTTGAGACCCGGGAGAAAAAAATCTACGCCTGCACCGAAAAGGAAGAGTACGGGTTTTACGACACGATGGACAATCTGGCGGAGCGGATGCAGGCGCATTTTGTCCGCTGCCACCGAAGCTATCTGGTCAATATTTCTCATATTGATAAGGTGATGCTGTCGAAGAACCTGGTGTTTCTGAAGCAGGGGATTGACCTGCCGCTTTCCCGCAGCTATAAGGCCGGGGTGAAAGAGTGCGTGGAAGTGTAAGAACAGGATGCAGTAACTGAGAAAGGCTGGAATAGATTACATTGTTGTATTGATTCATGACCAGATTCAAAAATGCTTCGGGTCTGTCCTGTGGGTACATTTCCTCATTGCTGTGTTCTGAGTCATTACACATTGCATTAGGGAGGAGAACGATATGGAGAGCAAAAATTATCTGCTGACGAACCACGAGTTTGTCCTGATCGCGGTGGCGGCCGGGATTACAGCTGTCCGGGGATTTGATATGGGAATCGATGAGATGAACCGGGAAGAGACGGTTCTTGCACTGCAGGAGCTGACCAGCCGGGGACTTCTGGAAAATACAGGGGAGGGTTTTTCGCCTGTCGGCGGGATCGCGGATATTTTTTCCATCATTCGGGATGCGGATACGACGCTGGAGGTGCACAAGAAAAGCGGGAAAACCTGTCTGCTCTATCTGGCGGGGGACGCGGTAAAGGTCATGATGTCCGCCCGCAGGGAAGGTACCTGGGAGGTGTCCAGGCTGGCGGCCGGCGAAATCTGGAACCATCTGGTGGAGGAGGGATGGATTCCAACACAGGCGCCGGAGCTGCCGGAGGAGCTCTCGTGGATGGAGCCGGGATTTGGAGCGGAACTTTATGAGAGTGATGAGGCGCAGACGGAAGAAAAGCCCGATATTTGAGCGGAACAGACGAAACATCAATAGTGGATTTGCCTGGTGAAGAAACAAGTCCTGAAAGCAGCGGGGCGGAGAAGGGAGGAACAGCGGTATGATTCTTGTGGATGTCTATGTGCCGGCTGTCAATGAGCAGTATGATTTCAAGGTGGATGAGGATGTGCCCATCGCTCATGTGGCGGAGGAAATCGGGGAAATCCTGACCGCGGGACGCGCGCAGAGGGATGAGGAGATGATCGGGGATCTGCTTTTGTGCGACGACAGCAGAAAGGTCATCCTGCCAATGAATGAGACGCTGAAACAGAACGGAATCGGAAACGGAAGCCGGCTGGTACTCATATAGTGAGAAGCAATCCGCAGGTATGATCATTTGTACAGGTTTTTGAATACGACATCAGGATGACAGCAAAGATGTCGCCTGTCAGAAAAACAGGTCGTCTGTCAGAAATTGCAAAAAAGAAAAAAGACCCGTGATAGAATGCGGATTGTAAGGAGGAGACAACAGAATGCAGGCAATTGATATCAGAAAAACCGGAAAGGTAATTGACGAACTGGAACGAGAGCTTCGCACTCTGTCAGGTCTGCAGGAACGCGTGCAGGATGTATACCGGCGATTCCCGCAGGTGATGGATCATCCCACGATCCGCAGGAGCCTGAAAAATCAGATCAGCGGTCTGGAGCGGGAGAAGCTGGGATACCGGAAGCTGGCGGCGACACTGGAGCAGGTGAATACGCTGTATGAGACTTCTGAGAACCGGATCACCACTTATGCGGAGGAAGTGAGCGCGAAGAAAAAAGTACCTCTGATCTGTACGGTGGTGATTCCCAGATGGCTTTTCGCACTGGTGCGCTGAAGAGCCTGGAAAGTTCATCCGGGAAATCGGTAAGAAAAAGCGGAAATTAAAAAAAGGGAGGTGCGGGATGGCAATCACTTATATTGAGGTGGATACCGCAAAACTGAATTCGGATATATCCGAATTGAAATCGAACACGGCGCAGGCGAAAAGCAGATTGCAGGCGTTAAAGGCGGAGCTGGATGAGTTGAATACCATGTGGAAGGGTACCGCGAACGCGGCGTTCCAGCAGGCGGCGAACCAGGATTACAATCTGATGCAGACGATGCTCACCACCATGGAGGAACTGGCGGCATGTATGGAGAATGCGAAAAAAGAGTATAACTCCTGCGAGCAGTCGGTGGGCAGCATGGTGAACAGTATCCGGATCTGAGAAAGGGGGAGAGAATATGGCTTTGGGACTGACACAGACAGGATTTCTTTCTTCTCTGACCGTGACGCCGGAGGTGATGCTGCAGAAAGCGAACAGCGTTCAGAAGTACATTCGTCTGATGCGCCAGGATTTCAGCAACCTGGAAAACACGGTCAATAAGACGCAGAGTTACTGGATCGGAGAGGCGGGCGATGCGCACCGCGAGTTTTACCAGTCAAAGAAGGAAGAGATTGAGACTATTTTTGCAAGACTGACGGAGGATGTGACGGATCTTCAGACGATGGCAGGGGTTTACTCCCAGACGGAGAAGGAAGTCACGGAGCTGGCGCAGGATCTGCCGGCGGACGTTATTATATAACAGCGGAGGAGAGAAGCGTATGAAATCATTGACGACAATCCGGATGGATTTTGCAAGGGCAAAGCAGCAGGCGTCGGAGCTGGAGGATATCGCGAAAAGGCTTCGCGCGCTGGCAAACGGCGATCTGACGGACTCTCTTCAGACGCTGTCGGCAGCGTGGAAAGGAGATTCCGCGAACGCTTACCAGGACAAAGGGGCGCAGCTGAAAAGCAAAATCACGGCCAGCGCGAAGAACCTGGAGAGCATCGCCGCCACGATCCGCAGCGTGGCAAAGCGGACCTACGACGCGGAGATGCGGGCGTACTACCTGGTGAAGAACCGGACGCATTCGTAGGAAGCGGATTTAACAGGAACGGGTCATCCGTCAGAAAAACAGGTCATTCGTCGGAAAGATAACAGAGAGACCGGCAATCCTGATAAAGTATCATCAGAAACACGAACAACAAACATTGCTAAAACAAAAAGAAAACGGAGGAAAACAGAATGAGTTTAATCAGAGTATCAGCAACAACATTAAAGACAGAGGCGAGCGAGCTTGCCAACCTGAACGCCACATTCAAGGGGTACGTAAACGATCTGGAATCGACAGAGCAGAGCCTGGTTTCCATGTGGGACGGCGAGGCAAAGGAAGCGTTTCACACCGCTTTTAACAATGACAAGATTCAGATGACCAACTTCAGCACACTGATCGAAAAATACGTGGCGACGCTGCAGACGATCGCCGCCAAATATGAGCAGGCGGAGGCGACGAACCTGAGCACGGCACAGACACGGACGTATTAAGGCGGGGAGTACAGAAGCAGAAACGGGAAGCGCGGAGTAAAAGG
>JAJBTR010000416.1 GCA_020860745.1 Lachnospiraceae bacterium
CTCGCCAAATCCGTTACTTTCATCCTCAAAATATACGGTCTCTTTCCGTCTCTTTCATCTTCACAATCTCCGGGCGCTTTCCTTTTCTTTCATCCACACAATATCCAGGCTATTTCTGCTTCTTTCATCCTCACAATATCCGGGCGCTTCCAGCCCAGTTTACTCCAACAAGTACCCGAATCCTTTTATATTCCTCTAAAGACAGCACCTCGTACACAGCCGGATTTCTTTACATCAGAAAACTTTTCTGCATCTCACGAACAATCCGTTTTCTCCGCGATCAGGTTTCTTTGAAATCAAACTTTTCCCGTGAAACCAGCGTGATCACATACACCGGATTCTGCCCGGTCATCAGATGATACTTTCCGGTCCGTGCGGCTTTCGCCACTGTGACGCTGGCGACATCCTCCAGGCCGAGTCCCAGTTCGTCCGCTGTCGTCAGAATCTCCGTCAGGGTTTCCAGTGTAACACAGTTTAAGACAATCCGAACGTCTGGATTTTTCCTCAATATCGTCGTCAGGATGGTCCGGAGACTGCCGCCGCTTCCGCCGATAAACACGTGGGTCGGAGCCGGAAGCTTTTCAAACACATCGGGAGCCCGGCCCGGCACAATCTCCAGATTGGCCACTGCAAATTTTTTCCGGTTTTCAGCGACCAGCTTCCACGCGTCCTCTTTCCACTCAATTGCGTAAACCCTGCCTCTGTCCGCCATGCGCGCACACTCCACGGACACAGACCCCGTCCCGGCGCCCACGTCGTAGACAATGGCATCCCGCGTCAATTGAAGTTTTGAGAGAGAGATGCTGCGCACTTCTTCTTTCGTCATAGGAACCTTTGCCCGCAGGAACGACTCGTCGGGAATGCCGTGTGTGACGGCCGTTCTCCCGGCTTTTGGATTGCAGATCAGCGCGACATACATGCCTTCCCGGTCAAAATCCGAAAAATCTTCCGCGATGCCCCCGTATATTTTTTCCGTGGAATAACTCAGATCGCAGCCAAGGTACATTTTTGTCATTCCCAACCCGTACAACACAAGCTTCTGCGCGATTGACCGGATACTCGCGGCATTCGAAGCCAGCGTAAACACCTTTTCATTACAGCGGACGGCTCCGATCAGATTCTGCTCTCTCCCGTGACTGCTGACCAGCGTCATATCCTCCCAGGAAGTCTGCAGCCTGGCTGCAAAATATGCCACACTGGAGATGCCCGGAAGCAGGCGGATATCCACCTTGCCCTGATGATCTGTCGATTTTTTCCCTGCCATCAGATGCGGCTCATATTCATCTCTTACAGAAATATTTTCATGCAAAGCCTGTCCGCATTCAACTCTCTCAACGCACCCATTTGGCGAAATCAACACATCGCTTCCGCCCAAAGAACATCCTGACGCAGAAAAATCTTCACCCTTCTCTCTCTCTGCCGCATTTTCCTGATCTTTCAATAATTCCAACAGCTTCTTCGCGCCGCTGTAAAATCCCACATCGCCGGAAAAAGCGACGACAATATTGCGATATTCCGGGTGCTCATCCACAAAAGCGGCAATCTCATCGCTCAGGTACAACGAAACCATCGGCTTGCCGAATTCCTGCAAAGCATCCAGCATCCGCTTCGCTCCGATGATGCAGTCCGCCTGGCTGCATGCCTGAACCGCCTCGGTCGTCATACTTCCCATGCTGCCCCTGCCGATACCGAGAAGAGTGATGCGGCGGGGCGGATTCTCACCGGGATTCCCGTAAGAAGCATTTTCATCCATTCGCCTGCGGTAATTCACATACCCGACATCCGATACGGAGATTATTTCCCTATATTCCTGTGCTGCCGCATCGTCTTTCATTCGCAAATCAAAATCGCTGCATACCGCTCTGTCTTCCGGGCTTTCACAAGCGGAATACTTTGTTCCACGACCAGAAAGGTTCCCTGCCCTGTTTTCCGAAGACGAATGCTCCGGAACACATGCGTTCCATTTCTCCGTAACAATTTTCTGAATCTTCCTTGCGGAATACCCTGTCTCGTGTACGGGGCGCCGGATTATCACAGAAACCGCGCCGCATTCCTTTGCCGCCTCCACTTTTTCAGCAAAACCGCCAGCCGCGCCAGACTCCTTGGTGACCAGGTATTTCGCGCCGGTCATGCGCAGAGTCGCCGCATTCATCTCTTTCGAAAACGGTCCCTGCATGCAGATCATCTGCTTTCTGGAAAGACCATATTTTTCCATCTGATTGAAAATATCATTCTGAAGCAGTGCGCGGACATAGATACGGTCTCTGTCCGAAATCGTCTCCGCAAAGCACGGAAGCTCCTTGATACCGGTGGCCAGGAGAATATTGCCCTCCTGCGCTTCCAGCCACCGAGCCGCTTCCGTCACGCTCCCAAAAAAATACATCTTTTCAGGATTATTCTCTGATCCCGATTCCTCCTGCTCCCGCATAGAACAGAAATCTTTTACTTCTGACTCCTCCCGCAAAAGGCGGTAATATTCCGCGCCGCATACCTCACACGCTCCGCGGATATTTGCAGTCGCCACGTCCGCATACGGATGCGTGGCGTCAATCACGGCCAGCGGCTCCATATCCCGGATCAGCTCCTCCATCCCGGATTTTTCCATCCGCCCGGTACGCACCTGAATCCACCGATCCGACTGCAAAAGCTCTTCCCCATATTCCGTCGCGACACAGACCACTGCAGGAATCCGATGAGCGCTCATGTATTCTGCCAGCTCGCGTCCTTCTTTTGTCCCTGCAAAAACAAGAAACTTCCTTTCCTTCTTATATAGTTCCATTTCCATAGCCTCCCGGCATGCCTGCCTCACCTGTACAATGTCGCCAGCATCACAACCCTGTTCCATCCGCGCGAAAGCAAAATCTTTTCTTCGGTAAAAATCATCCATATTCAGAGCAAACAAATCATCAGAACGTAACTTTCCACTCTTTTTCCAGCAGCGCCGCCGTCATACCGCCGCCAACCGTTTTCCGGCATAAAAAATGCGCCTTTTTCTGCTCTTCTTCCGTCAGCGCGGCCATAGCCGCCCGCTCACAGACATTATCCACTCCGGTTACGCGATTGGCAAACCCGGAACTGCTATAATCGCCAGGTACCGCCCGCAGCTCTTCCGCAGAAAAAGTCAGGAAAGGCACTCCCAGCTCCGCTGCCAGATCCAGCAGTCCCGCCTCCCCGGATTTCAGGTCTATGGAAGCGACTGCGGCAATGCTCTGCGGTGCGAGCCGCTGACGGTTCAGAATATCGAATACAAAATCGTGAATCTCCCGTGCAGATTTTCCCTTTTTGCATCCTATCCCAAGAATGACCGCCCGGGGAACCAGGTGAAGTATAACTCGATCCCGTTTCAACCGCTGAAGCGCGTCCGGCTCAGAAACTGATACAATCACAAGGCAGTCCGCGGCTACCGGCAGCGATGATCTGCCTGCGGCGGACTTTCCGCTCACCGTTTCTGCACCAGTCAGACATTTTCCATCTCTGAGACCTGTGTTCTCATCACGCACCTCCGGCGTCTGCACATGTTCATCTTCTCTTTTCACAGATTCCGACTGCACAAGCTCCGGCTCTTTCTTCACAGATTCCGACTGCACAGGTTCTTTCTCTCTCTTCACAGGATCAGCCCGCACAAGTTCCGGCGGAATCTCACCCGTCACACACCCTTCACAATAAAAAAGTACGGACATGCCGCCCACAATCCGCGCGGCAACCGCCTTTGCCGCTTTCAGGTCTGTGATATACAATCCATTTTTCTGCGCCCAGACATCGATCGCCAGCTTCCCTCCGACATCGGAAGCCGTGGTGATCACCGGGTCGGCCCCCAGTGACTCCGCAAGGAAGATGGTCAGCTCATTCCCGCCGCCCAGATGACCGGACAACAGTGAAATCACGTGCTTTCCCTGTTCGTCCGCCACCAATACAGCCGGATCTTCCGCCTTGGAAACCAAAAACGGGGCAATCGTGCGCACTGCAATACCGGTCGCCCCCACAAAAATAAGTGCCGACGACTGAGCAAACACATCCGCACACCAGTCGCGCAGGGAACTCTCCACAATAGAGGCTTCCTCTTTCTTCATATCGGGCACAGCACAAACATCATCCTCATTGCGCACACCAGATGCATCGTACACACCATCCTCGCTGCGCTCCCCAGATGCATCGCACGCAACATCCTCGATACGGTCACCAGAGGAGACGGACTCCGCCTC
>JAJBTR010000152.1 GCA_020860745.1 Lachnospiraceae bacterium
CGCTTTAAGTGATGAAATATTGCTGAATATAGAAAAACCCGCCCGCTACATCGGTAACGAGGTCAACATGGTGGTGAAGAATCCGGCGGACGTGGATGTCCGCTGTGTTTTTGCATTCCCGGACGTTTACGACATCGGCATGTCCCACCTTGGGATGCAGATTCTCTGTCATCAGTTTAATCTGCGGGAGGATGTCTACTGTGAACGGGTATTTTCCCCGTGGCCGGATCTGCATAAAATTATGAAAGAACAGCAGATCCCGCTGTTTGCCCTGGAGACGCAGGATCCGATCTGTGAATTTGACTGGCTATTGATGACGCTTCAGTATGAGATGTGTTACCCTAACATTCTGCAGATTCTGGATCTCGGACAGATTCCATTCATGAGTGAAGAGAGAAATGAGTCGGATCCCATTGTCATCGGCGGCGGTCCCTGTACCTACAATCCGGAACCTATCGCGGATTTTTTTGATATTATCTATATCGGCGAGGGAGAGACGGTTTATGATGAACTGCTGAATCTTTATAAGCGGCACAAGAAGAGCGGGCATTACAGCAGGCGTGCTTTTTTGCGGGAGGCATCCCATATTCCAGGGCTCTATGTGCCCTCCCTCTATGAAGTGACGTACCATGAGGATGGCACGATCGCTTCTTTTTCCCCGTTGTATGAGGATGTACCGCGGACGATACAGAGACAGGTTGTGGAGGATCTTTCCGCTGTGGTGTATCCGGACAAGCCGCTGGTGCCGTTTATCAAGATCACACAGGACCGCGTGGTGCTGGAAATTCAGCGGGGCTGTATCCGCGGCTGCCGTTTCTGCCAGGCCGGCATGATCTACCGTCCTCTGCGGGAGCGCGATCTGGAATTTCTGAAGGAAAAAGCATATGCGATGCTGACGGCGACCGGCCAGGAAGAAATTTCTTTAAGCTCCCTGAGTTCCAGCGACTACTCACAGCTGGAGGAACTTTTAAACTATCTGATCGATGAGTTTAAATTACAGCATGTCAATATATCGCTTCCGTCTCTGCGGATTGACAATTTTTCCCTGGACGTAATGAGTAAGGTGCAGGACATCAAAAAGAGCAGTCTGACTTTTGCTCCGGAGGCGGGGTCCCAGCGGCTCCGCGATGTGATCAACAAGGGGCTGACGGAGGAGGATATCCTGCATGGCGCCGGTCTGGCTTTTGACGGCGGCTGGCAGAAGGTAAAGCTGTATTTTATGCTGGGGCAGCCCACAGAGACGGTCGAAGACATGCAGGCAATCGCTGAGCTGGCGGAAAAGATTGCCGAGCGCTATTATGAGATACCGAAAGAGCAGAGGCACGGCAAATGCCAGATTACAGTCAGCACCTCCTTTTTTGTGCCGAAACCGTTTACGCCGTTCCAGTGGAGTTCGATCTGCACGAAGGAGGATTTCCTGGAGCGGGCTCATATCGTGAATGAATCGATCCGGTCACAGCTGAACCGGAAGAGCATCCGGTACAACTGGCACGAGGCGGATGTGACGCTGATTGAGGGGATTCTGGCGCGGGGCGACCGCCGTCTTTCCGATGCGCTGATCCGCGTCTATGAAAAAGGTGGGATTTTTGCTGCCTGGTCTGATTTTTTTGAGGATGAGATGTGGGAGGAAGCGTTCCGTGAGACCGGGATTGATACGGATTTCTATACCGTGCGTGAGCGCGGGAAAGAGGAAGTCTTCCCCTGGGAATTTATCGATATCGGCGTTTCGAAGCAATTTTTGTGGAACGAATGGCAGAAAGCGCAGCGCGGCGAGGTGACGCCGAACTGCAGGCAGCGCTGTTCGGGCTGCGGCGCGAAGAAATACAAGGGAGGTGTGTGTTATGAGAATACGCATTAAGTTTCGCAAAAACGGGGTGATGCGTTTCATCGGACACCTGGATATCATGCGCTTTTTTCAGAAAGCCATTCGTCGGGCTGGGCTTGATGTGGCCTACTCGGAGGGCTTCAGCCCGCATCAGATCATGTCTTTTGCCGCTCCGCTGGGCGTCGGCGTAACCAGCGACGGGGAGTATCTGGATATTGAGGTGATTTCCACCGGATCTTCCGCGGAGTCCATGGCGGCGCTGAATGCCGCGATGGTGGAGGGGATGGAAGTCACTTCCTATGTGGCGCTGCGTCAGAATGCAAAAAAGGCGATGACCGCGGTGGCCGCGGCTGATTATATTGTATATTTTAAAAAGCGGGAGGATTTTTCTCAGGACGGGATCCGGCAGAGAATTCGGGAGTATTATGAAAACAGGGAGACAATCGAGATTACAAAGCAGAGCAAGAAGAGTGAGCGGGTGATTGACGTGAAGCCGCTGATCTACCGGTTTGAGGCGTATGAGGATTCAGATTCCCCCGTGATGAGTGATTCTTTAGCGAAAGACCAGACCGTGAATTCCACATCTGGTTTTGAACAGGATGGAAGACCGTCATCTGCTTGTTCGAATCTGGAGAATGAAATCTCAGAGTTTGTACTGTCAGATCTGGGAACCCGCCGCGGATTTTTCCTGCGGCTGAGCACCGGAAGTACGGATAATATCAAACCGGAACTGGTGCTTCAGGATTTCTATGCTTATTTTGGGAAGGATTATGACCCTTTTAACATGCAGATTCACCGGTTGGAAGTGTATGAGAGAGCCGGAGATGATCTGCTGCCACTGGATGCAGCGGGAGATATCATTACGTAAGTTTTTTGCTTTCAACATCATCTATATATAACGATGCAAAATTGCTGAGAATCTGCTCTGATGGTACATCTTTTTAAAACATGGAAAATCATATACTGTAACATATTTGCAACAAGAGGTACTTTCCTATAATATAAAAACAGGATCAGGAAAAAATGGCGACAAAAATCCTCATTACCAAAATGAATATTCATGGACAGGATTACCTCTTCAGCGGCCTGCTGGAGAAGGGTCTTCTGACGGAAGTGCGGTTGGAACGACTGCAATCGCCTGTCTCTGTCCTTGGAAATATCTATGTGGGGAAAGTTCAGAACGTGGTAAAAAATCTGAATGCTGCCTTTGTTGAAATTGCGCCGGGTTTTGCCTGTTATCTGCCCCTGGAGCATGTCGTCAATCCGGTATATGTAAAACGCATTTCCGGATAGAAGCTTCTGGTGCAGGGGGATGAGCTCCTCGTGCAGGTGCAGAGAGAAGCGGTAAAAACCAAAGCGCCGATGCTGTCGATTAACCTGAATCTGACAGGACGCTACGCAGTCCTGACCTCAGAGAATAAAAAAATCGGGATATCCTCCAGACTTGACCGGCAGACCCGCGCGCATTATCGGGAGCTGATCGAACAGACACCGTGTGAGCGTTACGGTGTGATCGTGCGCACGAATGCGAAAAACGCTGCGGACGATGCTGTGATAAGCGAGGTGCAGTCTCTGCAGCGTCGGATGGATGATATCATTTTCCACGCCGAAAACCGCACCTGTTTTTCCTGTCTCTACCGTGCACTGCCCGGTTACCTGTCTTTTTTGCAGAATACCCGCGCGGAGGAGCTGGATGAGATTGTGACGGATCTGCCGGATATCTATGAGGCGATTTCTGCGTATTGTGACGACCGGGAGGACCTGGTTTCGATTCCCCGCCGTCTGTATGAGGATGATGCCTATCCGCTTGCTGCAATTTACAATCTGAAGAAACAGATGGAGCGGGCGCTTTGCAAAACTGTTTTCTTAAAATCAGGAGGCAGCATCGTCATTGAGCCGACGGAAGCGATGACGGTGATTGATGTTAATACAGGGAAAAGCAATAGCGGTAAAGATCCGCAAAAACATTTTAAACAGATAAATATGGAGGCGGCCCGTGAGATCTCGCATCAGATCCGCCTGCGCAATCTCTCCGGCATTATTATTGTGGATTTCATTGACCTGGTAAAGCAGGAGGATCAGGAAGAACTACTTGAATTTTTGAGAAAACAGGTGCAATCGGATCCGGTTCCGGTGCAGGTACACGATATCACGCGCCTGAATCTGGTTGAAATGACGCGCAAAAAAGTGGAGAAATCGCTGACGGAGCAGGTGGCGCAGTGAAAGCAGTTTTGCAGCGAATATTTTTTATAAGATAAGATTGCCTGATGACATCTCAGTGTTGAGACTATGAAAAGAATGATATATGGACTATAATAACAGAAAAAAACAAAATCAAATAATGCAGAAA
>JAJBTR010000375.1 GCA_020860745.1 Lachnospiraceae bacterium
GATTTCTTTCATTGTGGATAGTAATGAACCATTTTTCAATATTACATTCCCTTTCAGTTCGTATTTCATAGAAAAATCTTTAAATAAAATTCATTTTAATAAGAAATTCTTTGGCCCTAAAACAGATCATGATGAATATATTCCTCTGACCGCGCTCGTACAGGCCTGCCCGCCGCAGCAGCTGAAGCATCTGGAACAGATTATATCCCAATACTTTCAGACCGTACAAAAGAAAGAATGAGCCGTCTCAGTCCACACTTCAGACCACAGGCGCCTCATTCCTCTTTAAAGAAACTTTATAAAGTTTATACTTTTTTACCAGAGTCAGACCCCGGCAACGCAGAAATCACGATCAGCGCAAACATAAAAGTATTATGCATACATCTTTTCATACTTCTGCACATCTCCCCGCATTACATCGCCGACGGCTTCTACTCCGCATACACCGGAACGATCTCATAGATCACCCAGGCGTCCTCCTGCATCGCATACAGATAATCTCCAGCGCTATATACTACAGCACAATTATAATCAAGCAGTTGTGTGCCGCTAAACAGATCAAACACCCCATACTTTCCTGTATCGCTCGACTGCACTGAGATGATTCCCGGAACAAGTCCCTGCCAGTAGTCTCCCGCGAGTTCCAGGGAATAAGTCTGATCATTGATCACCAGGGCTGTCGTCCCGTCCACAACAGCCAACTCCTCCGGGGAATCTGCTCCCTCCGCCAGGATACCGTCTGCGGTTACAATTGTTCCATTCCCGTCCTCATCCAGGTAATAGTAATATCCAGGCAATACCTCTACAATCGAATCCGCAGAGGCAAGGACATTGCCATCCCCATCGACAAGCAGAAATGCCCCCGTATCATCACCCATCTCAAACAGACCATAGTGCTCGTGATAATAGCTCTCATAGGTTTCTGAAAGAACCTGTTCGCCGTCAATATCCACCAGGACAGTTCCATCATCCGTATACTTTTGCATATATCCGCTCGTACTGTCAAAATCCGCCAGCAGATCAGCGGAGCTGAAACGATATGCGCCATTTTCATCGTAGACGTCATAGGCGTCCGCGTTGGAAAAGATTACATACCCAAAACCGACGTCCTCCAGCCCTTCTTTTTCCAACAGGATATTCCCCTCTCCGTCATACAGGCGGGTTACGCCCTCCTCATCCTCCACGACAAAACTGCTCCCGCAGGCCTGAGCCGCGTACATGTAAGAATTTGTAATTTCCACTCCGCTGACAAACTGCCGGCTTTCCGTGTCATATATTTTCGCATATCCGGTATACATGATGTCATCATCGCCAACCGTCAGCGAAATGAGATTTTCCGTCTGATAGAAAAAGGCTTCCTCCTCATCATCTGTCTCCCCGGTAGAATAAATCACTTTCAGGTACCGCTGTTCCTCCGTGACATCGTCCACAGCAGAATCCAGCCACGAAATATCCGCCGCTTCAAACGGAATCAACTGTGTCCCATCTGCGCTGTACAGAGCGATGGAATTGACCTCCCCGGAAAGATCCTGAAGAATATAATACCCATTCCCCAGATAACTGCATCCGCCAACATCTGTAACGGTACCGCCATTGCTCGTGATCAGCGAAACCTCGTCTTCATCCTCGATGATAATCATGGAATTCCCCATGGTGCCAAGGTTTTCTGTGTCTGCAAAGGTTCCTGTCTGCTGCAGCGTATACCCCACCGTAATCTTGGGGTCGGCGCCGATGGAAGTCCCTGTCACAGCATTTTCCTGCTGCGTTTCCACGGAATCCTCCGCATTTTCCATTTCTTCAGCGGCAACACTTTCCGCCTCCGTGTCCTGTGTGTCTGCGGTATCAGTTGCCGAACTCCCGCAGGCTGCCAGTCCGGCACTCATCACCAGCGCCATACTGATTGCCATAAATTTCCCCGGTATTTTTCTGATCATAGTATTTTTCCTCCCATAATTATACCTGATTACTTTAACTTCTCATACTGTTCCAATGCTTCCGATGCAGAGACCGCCGTTACATTTGAAACGGTCTCTTCACCGCTGCCTTTCATAGTGTCATAAGCTGTCTCAATCTCATCAGAATAGACACAATTAGTCAGCGCACTGGTTTCCGCAGAATAAAACTCTTCCTCCTCCAGATAAAAATACATCCCGCAGATCGCTCCCCCGAAGACATCCGTCTCCGAATCAATATAAATCTCCCCTGCGTTGACACAGCCGTCAATCAGGCAGAGCCTGGCATATCCGGCAATTCCTCCGATAGATCCGCCGCCCACCGACTGTGCAGCGGCATCCTCCGCTGAATAATCTTCACTGTTTAAAAGGTTGAGAGAGGTTGTAAATTTCCGCTGTCCGTCACCGATTGACAGTGTTCCTCCGTTCCCGCAATCTACGATTTGAATTACAGCCATTGTTCCCATGGATGAGCCGCCCAGAATGCCGCCCACCCTGGCGGACGTTCCCCCTGCTATCTCTCCCTCATTTACACAGCCTGTAAGCAAAAGAGTGTCTGTAGTATTTGTAACCGGCTCCGCGTGCCCCAGAATCCCGGCAGTACCGAGGATTCCTTCGCCATTGGAAACCCTACCCTCATTCACACAGTCTTCCACAGTCAGACGCGCCGCATCCTCCTCCGACACAGAAATGCTGACACCATAGAATCCGATGATTCCGCCATTCGCCCCTTCCGATGCATACACGGAGCCGCTGTTCACACAGCCGGAGATGAGGTGCTCCCTCGCAGCCGGTTCATGCATTCCAATAATACCGCCGATATACGTCTCTCCCGACACAGCCCCTTCGTTCCTGCACTCTGTTATCGTCACAGATGCGTATCTGCCGACCACCTCGCCGACGATGCCGCCTACCCGGTCAATTCCCGTCACAGAGCCGCTGTTGACGCAATCCTCGATAAAGACCTGCCCGGTTCCGCTCTCTCTATCATATGAATTATATATATAAGCGATCAGACCGCCTGCGGACTGGTCATCCCCCACATCTGTCTCTATATTTCCCTCGTTGGAACAACCTGTGATATGAAGCGAAGCCGCTGAATATTCCACCCCTGATTCCAGATTCTCCAGTTCACTGACCTGATCCGGATACAGTGTATTAATAAGACCTGCTACCGATGAATCACTCACCGAAATGTCGCCCTGGTTCACACAATCGGAAATCACACTGTCCTCTCCGGGTTGATAGACAGCTGCAATACCGCCAATCTTTGTCTGAATATCTCCCTCACCCTGTTGCTGGAAGACTGCCTGTGACGTGCACGATAGCAGATCGCAGTAATATGCCATACCGACAATACCACCGGCATCCACAATATCTTCTGTCAAAAGAATCGTTCCTGAAAAACTGCAATTCTCCACAGATCCTCTGCTCTGGTTTCCCACAATGCCTCCTGCATATTCTGCGCCCCTGCAGAGTATCGTGCTGTCCGCGGAGCAGTTCTGAATTACGGTATCTGCCGCAGACCCCACAATGCTCCCCGCGTCCACAGAGTACTCCGTAACATCCTCAGCATAGATAAAGGTATTTTCAATCTTCAGGTCTTTGATTGTCGCTCCATCTGTTTTTCCGATCAATCCGGCGTCCGATGTTGAACTCGGTACGATATACAATCCGCTGATCGTATGGCCGCCGCCGTCAAAAACACCCTCAAACCAGCTATCAGTCGCGGTCCAGCCATAAATATCCGAGAGATCTTCTACCGCCGCGATATCCTCCGCCGAATTAAAAACAATATCCTGGGTCAGTACAAAAGAACTTCCCCGCAAATCCGGATCAGCGCAGTACTCTGCAAACAGCATCAGCTGTTCTGCAGTCTCAATCTGATAAGGATCTTCCTCACTGCCATCACCGCCTGCAAAATCCTCCGCAATCTCCATCGTCTTTAACTGCGAAGTAATATCTTCTGTGCTGCCTGTCTCCGCCTCTGTCTCAGCAGACACTGTGGTATCCTCTGCCTCACTCGACGTACTCTGTGTGCTGCCGCAGGAAGACAGCACCAGGATCGACACAAGCATACATGTGGCTGTCATACATAATAATTTTTTCTTCTTCATAGCAAATCCTCCTGTTAAAAACTCTTTTTCAGTTTATAACATGATTTAATGTATCTCAATATGTGCCCTCGCTTTGCGCATCTGTTTTTCAGTTCGTCATATGT
>JAJBTR010000396.1 GCA_020860745.1 Lachnospiraceae bacterium
TTATGAAACCTCCCAAAATGTGCTCTGATCTGCCTGATGTCACTGCTGCTCTGGTAATGATTGTTGATATTCCTGTAATCATTTTGTCTATGTTTAATGTCTTTATTATTCCGATGCCTCTTAAAGTATAACATGAAATAGTAGTTTCGACTATACTAATCCGTTGATATCTTTGCGTTATTTCTCTGATTTAAGATTATATACAAAGGAATCAGCAAAGAGCACGGAACTTCTTCAACAGATCTTCCATATAGGCCGGAACCGGTGCCTGAAATTCCATGTATTCTTTTGTTTTTGGGTGAACAAATCCAATCGTCAAGGCATGGAGCGTCTGTCCGCAGAGCCCGTTTACCATATACTGCTTTGCAGTTCCGCCATATAATGTGTCTCCAAGCAGCGGATGTCCGATGTGGGACATATGGACGCGAATCTGATGCGTTCGCCCGGTCTCAAGTCGAAATTCTGTATATGTATATTTCGAAAAATGTTCCAGGACACGATAATGTGTGGTGGCAGGTTTCCCGTTTTTTGATACTACTGCCATTTTCTTGCGCTGTGTGGGATGGCGGCCGATGTCGCCGTGAATCGTTCCCTCCTCTTCCCTCAGAACGCCGCAGACGATACCGCGGTAAATGCGCGTGACAGTGTGTTCCTTAATCTGTGCAGCAATATCCTGGTGAGCCTCGTCTGTCTTACATACAATCAGAGAGCCGGTCGTATCCTTGTCAATCCGATGAACAATACCGGGGCGAATCTCTCCATTGATACCGGAAAGACTGTCTTGACAGTGATACATGACAGCATTGACCAGCGTACCGTTATAATGACCGGCGGACGGGTGGACAACCATTCCCTTGGGCTTATTTACAATCAGAAGTTCAGAATCTTCATATAAAATATCGAGTGGGATGTCTTCCGGGACAATGGCTGCAGACTGTGCTTCCGGAATCTCGACAGAGACCAGATCTCCGTACCAGACCGGTGTACTGTTTTTGCTGACTGCTTCATTCTGAACTGAGACATGGCCGGTTTTTATCATTTTCTGGAAAAAGGATCTGGACTGACCTGTATAAATCTGCGCCAGAAACTTATCAATGCGCTCTCCCGCAAACTCTTCCTGAACTTCAAACTCCTGCTTCATAGTTTTTGAATATCAAACTCCTGCTTTATTGTTCCCGGATATCAGCCTTTTGCTTTAAGATTTTTTCTCTTCTTTTTTGAAACTGAGGCTCTGCATCATTTCTGTAAAATCGTCGTCTTTAAAGCGAAATAACAGGACAATGATAAGTAAAACGGTGGCACAGGTTACATAGATATCTGCCACATTAAATACCGGAAAATCAATCAGAACAAAATAAAAGAAATCCACAACATAGTTCTGGCTCACGCGATCGATAAAGTTGCCGACCGCACCAGCTGAAATCAGGATCAGACAAATACGAACCGCACGGTACTTCCGGATAAAGGGGAGGCGCACATAGACATAAAGAATGGCTGCCAGGACAATGACAGTAATCAGGATAAATATCAGTCGCTTTCCCTGCAGAATACCGAATGCAGCTCCGCGGTTTTCCAGGTAGTACAATTCAAAAACATCACGAACGATGATGACCGGCTGCTGTCCGCGAAGTCGGATCACGGCAAGCTGTTTGGTCAGCTGGTCAAATAAAGTAAGCAGGGCAAAGCAAATTGCCCCGTAAAAAATACTAAACGATGATTTTACATTTTTTTTCATAATATGTATTGAACTCATGTAATAAAAGCGGCGATACATCTTCACAATAATGATGGATGATACGACCTTGGTATCATCAGATATCCGTTTGCAGAGAAGACGCATCAAACGCGCTCATGATATCCTGAAAATCTCCGGATATATCTACGGTACGCGGTGTCACGATAAAAATATAATTTGATATCTTCTGTAAATTACCATCAATCGCAAAACAGGACCCGGATGTAAAGTCTATGATACGCTGTGCAATCTCAAGATCCAGACCCTCTACATTCAGGACAACGGTTCGTCCTGCTAAAAGTGTCTCCGTGATTTCTCTGGCGTCTTCGACAGATGTCGGCTTTATCACACAAACTTCCATGGTTGCCTGGCCTCCCTGTGATTTCCTGGAAGGGCGCATCGGAGTCACCTTGCTGGCTGATGACTGAGACGCCCTGGGTGTCGGTGCCGGTTTTGGCTGTTCTGTTTTTACTTTAAAAGAAAGCTCCTCTTCCGCCGCTACATCCTGCTGTCTCCTGCGTTCACGCTGCCTGCGGGGAGGAATATACTCCTCTTCCTCTTCTTCGTCCTCATCATAATAATCGTCGTCAAAGAATTCATCCTCGTCAGAATTCAGCCGCATCGCATTTAAAAACTTGTCCATTAATCCCATGCATATATCTCCAATCCACTGTACATCATTTTAATCCGTAGTCCCGCTCTCCAAAGATGCCGGTCCCCACGCGAACCATGGTGGCGCCCTCCTCAATCGCGACTTCGTAGTCTCCTGTCATTCCCATAGACAGAATACGCATACATACATTATCTATTTTTTTACTGGCGATGTCAACAGATAATTCCCGTATTTTACGAAAATAAATGCGGTTGTCCTCGGGATTTTCAACGTAAGGTGCAATGGTCATCAGGCCAAGAATATGGAGATTGGGAAGCTTAGCTGCTTCCGTTACAAGCTGTATCGCTTCCTCAGAGGATGTGCCGAATTTAGATTCCTCACCGGCAATATTTACCTCAATCAGAATATCTGTATCCACGCCGTGTTTCACAGATTGGGCGCTGATTTCCTCCGCAAGGCGAAGGGAATCCACAGAATGAATCAGATAAGATTTCCCCATCAGATATTTTACCTTATTTCTCTGAAGATGACCAATCATATGCCAGTGGATATCCGACGGCATTACCTCAAATTTATCCATCATTTCCTGAACCTTATTCTCACCAAACTCTCGCACTCCCGCCTCATATGCCTCGTTCAGCATGGGAATCGGTTTTGTCTTGCTCACCGCAATGAGTGTCACCTCACTCCGATCTCTGCCTGCTCGGTCGCAGGCAGCCTGAATTCTGCGTTCCACTTCTGCTAAATTTTCTCTGACCATGATTTTATTTCCCTTCTGCTATTGCTTCTGTTAATTTACAAAGGAACCCTCAGATATCGATGTCCCATCCAGCGCTATGCGGTCATACAGCGACAGTCCATAGCTTGTCCCTGTCTGTACAATGGTATATTGTTCGTTGGAAGTGAGAATCTCAATTCTTTTGAAGACGGCATATCCTTTATTTACATTGTAGACACCACTCAATTCCCCCGTCTCTGAAATGGTATACTGTTCCGCTGAATCCGTTTTCTGTATCACATCTCCCGTCGAGAGATCATCCGCAGGAACGTAACAATATCCCGATTCCTCATCTGTATAGTAAATATCCGTAGATATAAATTCTGCGGTTCCATCGCCATTCTCTCCGGGTGAAATACGTATGACGCCCTGTGAGGATGAGTTATCTCCCTGACTGATATAATCCGATGGTATCAGCAAAAATTCTTTTTGAATGATGGAAGAATTCGGGATTTTCAAACCGGTCTGATTTTCATCCCCCAGTTCAACTTCAATATACCGGTCTGAAATATAACGGATCATGGAACTGTTCAGCGCGAGCTGCAGAAATGACCCGGAATCATATGTCCTCAGCGACGCTGTGGCGTACGCCTGGGCTTCATCTTTCCGAAAGGTAACCTGGATGACAAAACTGTCGCTGTCCTCTCCCATCAATGACTGATAATATTCGGTTTCCTCCTCGTCAAGCGGTATCATGATATACCAGTTTTCATCGGTCACGGTTTTATACAAAGCCTGTCCGGAAGAAACAGAGGTATTGGATTTCAGATTATTTTTCTGGTAGGAGGACGGCTGATACAGGTCGGCGCTGAACGTATCCGGCGTCACATCCTCATATCCGTCTGTATAAAAGGCAAGAATGCCGTCCGTCACAGCACGAACCAGGGAAAAAGTATCCTCATTTATCATCCCTGTTAATTCTTCCAACGCGGTCCGATAAAGACTCTCCTGCACATTGGAATTTAAGTTATCTTTAAATGAATATACATTTTTAA
>JAJBTR010000103.1 GCA_020860745.1 Lachnospiraceae bacterium
GGTTTGGTCTTGGATAAAAAGTTCGTGAAACAACCCTGGAGCGCAATCTTAACATCTTGCAAACAATTATGATGTGTGATATGATTCGGTGAGATAATTGTTACAGAAATTTTACAAATATCTGCATCGAAGCAGACACGACAGAGGTATTTTACAAAATATCTGCATCTGGGCAGATATGACAGAGGTTTTACATGAATGAGAAGAAAAAACGGGGCTGGCTGAAGCATGGGGATTTTATGCTGGTCGATCTGATCTGTATCGAGCTGGCCTACCTGCTGGCATATAATCTGCGGCAGCCGGGAATGATTATATACAGAGGATTATCCCTCTATATCCATTTAAATGTGATTTTAATTGTAATTGATATATGCTATGTGTTGCTGCGGCCGGTATATAAAAATATCATCAAGAGAAGCGCCCTGAAGGAGATTCAGTCCGTGCTGCTTCACAATCTGGTGATGTGGATGCTGGCGATTACCTACCTGTACCTGACGAAGCAGGCGTTCTGGTTTTCCCGTCTTGTGATGGGTATGAGTATTTTCCTCTGTGTTGTTTTTATGCTGGTCGGGAGGATTTGCTGGAAAGCTGTGGTGCGGACTATCCTGAAAAAAGGAAAGTATCAGGCAAATATTCTCCTTGTATCCAGCAAGGATTATTCTGTAAAAATGTTAAAGCGCTTTCGGGAGCGCATGTACAACGGCTTTAATCTGAAAGGACTGGCGATCGTTGACGCGGAGATGGTTGGAGATAAGGTGGACCGGATTCCGGTGGTCTGCGACAGTGAGAATCTCCTGAATTATGTCAAGCAGGAGGCGATCGATGAGGTGATGATCAGCATTCCCGGAAACACGGAGGGAAACCGTGTGCTGGTATATCAGCTGCTTAATATGGGCGTGGTGGTGCATCTGGCTGTGGACTATGGGGAGGATGAATTTCCGAATGCAACGATGGAACGGATCGGAGGATTCAATTTCCTTACCACCAGTATCAACAGCAGCGGCAGCATCCGCCTGGCCATCAAGCGCCTGATTGATATCGCGGCAGGTCTGGTGGGCTGCGCGGCCATGGGCATCGCTTTCCTCTTTGTGGCGCCGGCCATCTACAGGGCGTCGCCGGGACCGATCTTTTTTAAGCAGGAACGGATGGGTAAGAACGGCCGCCGTTTCCAGATGTATAAGTTCCGCTCCATGTATCTGGACGCGGAGGAACGCAAGAAAGAACTGATGAAGCAGAACGAGATGGACGGGCTGATGTTCAAGATGGACAACGATCCCAGGATTATCGGCAGCGAAAAGGGACCGGGCAAAGGAATCGGCAACGTAATCCGCCGGCTCAGCATCGACGAGCTGCCGCAGTTTATCAACATTCTCAAAGGGGATATGAGTCTGGTGGGCACGAGACCGCCGACAGCCGGTGAGTTTGAACAGTACGACTACCACCACAAGGTGCGCCTCAGCATGAAGCCCGGGCTGACCGGTCTGTGGCAGGTCAGCGGCCGCAGCAAGATCACGGACTTTGAGGAGATTGTGCGGCTGGATGCCACCTATATTCAGAACTGGTCGCTGTGGCTGGATTTTAAAATTATATTTAAGACATTCAAGGTGGTCTTAAAGCGAGAGGGAGCGGAGTAGAAAGCGGTGCGAGAATGAGCCAGAATACGATCTGAATGGAAAAGTATCTTATAGAATGCTTTTAAAACAGGAATTGGGTGAAAAATCTCCATTTGCTGCTTTTAAGCGGTGGCTGATCAAGGATCATAGGGATGTTTTCCCCGAATTGTTACAATATATTAGAATGTAAAATCATTAATTTTTTGCAAAATGATTGCATATTCCGTAAAAGATGGTAAAATAACAGAGTTATTGATATATAATATACCGGAGGATGGTCATGGACAATCAGCAGACAGATTATAAAAAATGGGAGGATGAGAGGGAGATTTCTCTCGGAGAGGTGATGCGTGAGGTTTTTCGCCGCTTCCCATTGGTGATTATAATGGCAGTAATCTGTGCCGTAATTGCAGGCGGCTACAGCTATATGCACAGCGGAACAGATACGGCAGAAGAGGTCGTGACGACGGAGGACGAGATTGCGACGGATGATCTGACGGAGGACGAACTCACTGCTGTCAATAACGTTTTGAAAGTACAGGAGAACCTGGACGAACAGCAGGAGTACGTGAATAACTCTATCCTGATGCAGATCAACGCATATGATGAGAGCACGGTCATTCTTCAATATCACATCGACATTGAAAACAGCGATGATATTCAGCTTTACGGACAGGATCTGCTGGATTCTTACGAAAGCTATGTGACAAACGGCGCACTGGTTTCTGATTTTGTATCCAACGGTTACGATGAGGAAGAGCAGTATCTTGGCGAACTGATCAGTTTTAACGGCAATGTGGAGACAACGGTCAATAACAGCCTGGAGGGGACGGTCAGCGTCATTTCCTCCGTGTCTTTTGATATCCAGGTGATTCATACGGATGAGCAGTCGGTGGAGGCACTGGCGGAGCAGATTGAATCCTGCCTGAAAAATTATGAGATTTCTCTTTGCGAGTCGGTGGGAGATCACACGCTGACGCTGGTGAATCATTCCTGTACGAAGGTGGTAGACAAGAGTCTCTGGACCTACAAGACAGAGCGCATCAGCAGTATTTCCTCCATGCAGAACACATTGGAATCCCTGCAGGAGGATATGACCGACGATCAGCTGGCGGTTCTGGGACAGTATATCACCCTGAAAGCGACAGAGGGCGACGCCGATGAAGTTGCTGCGGAGGACGGCGAAACTGTAACGGCTGCAACTCCGAGCGTCAGCAAAAAGTATCTCGCCCTTGGGGCGATCGTGGGAATCGTGCTCGCCATACTGTACATTTTCCTGCGTTTTATCATGAGCAAATCGTTCAATTCGGCGGAAGAACTGCGCGATGTCTATTCGCTGCGCATTCTCGGTGAGGTGAAGCGGCCGGAGAAGAAAAATATCTTTCTCAAAGCCTGGGATAAACTGACCGGGCACAGGGAATCTGCACTTAGCGCGGAAGAGGAGAAATCCATCCTGATATCGAACCTGAAAAATGTATGTAAAGAGAAGCAGATTGGAAAAATTCTGATCAGCGGAGACAGAGATCTCCCGGAGGAGGATCAGGCACTGGTGCAGGATCTGATCGAAGACCTGAGCCGGGAGGAAATTGCGGCGGTGTACGCAGATAATCTGATCCATTCCGCAGAGATGCTCGATCTTCTGGCGAAGCAGGATGCGGTGCTCTTTGTGGAGAGAGCGAGGGTCTCCAGACGCGATGTGCTGGAAGAGCAGTTCCGCGTCTGTGACGATTACAGCGTTGCAGTGCTGGGGGCAGTGGTGATTAGCTGACATGAGGAAATAGTAAGGGCGTAGCGTAAATAAGATACCGGGAAAATCCATCGTGGTTGTGAGGCGAGTGGTATGTGTACACGAAGAGAATTAGATAGCATACTAAAAGAAGTAGCTAAGTCATATCGTGAGACATATGGAAGTAATTTATCCAGAATCGTATTGTATGGATCCTATGCCAGAGGAGACTACAGAGATGACTCTGATGTCGATGTGGTTGCAATTGTGCGTGGATCCCGAAAACAGCTTCAGGATAAGCTTGAGAAAGTGTGGGACATTTCACATGATCTGAGTTTACAATACGGTACAATCGTTTCTACGACAGTGATTCCTCAGGATGAATTTGAAAGATGCAAGGAAGCAATTCCCTATTATAAGAATATAGAGAGAGATGGGATTTTGATTGATGGATGAGCTAAGTAAAAAGGATTTATCAAACTATCGGATCGATATGGCAGAAGAACATTTGAGAGCATCGAGAATTCTGTTAGATAATGGGTTTTTTAAAGATTCCCTTGGTCGTTCGTATTATGCGATGTTTTCTGCAACGCGTGCAATATTAGCTTTAGATGGGGCAGATTTTTCAAAGCATGCTGGGGTTATTTCATTTTTCCAAAAGGAATATATAAAAACGGGAAAGATAGATGTAAAGTATTCCAAATATCTAATGAATGCTTTTCAGATAAGAAATCATGCAGATTATGCAGATTATTATGTGGTAGCTAAAGACGACGCCTAA
>JAJBTR010000108.1 GCA_020860745.1 Lachnospiraceae bacterium
TATTCTGGATTTTGGCTGCGGATCCGGCCGGGACACAAAGTATTTTTTGGAGCATGGATTTTTTGTCGATGCCATCGACGGTTCGGAGGAATTATGCAGATATGCATTTGTTAACACAGGTATTTCTGTAAAATGTATGCTGTTTCAGGAATTGGAGGAATATGAAAAATATGACGGGATATGGGCCTGCGCGTCAATCCTTCATGTATCTAAAACAGAATTGCCTGACATCTTCCAAAAAATGATCCGCTCTTTAAAACAGGATGGGTTTATTTATGCATCTTTTAAATACGGAGATTTTGAAGGAGAAAAAAGCGGGCGATATTTCTCTTATTTCACGGAGAACACTTTTTCAGAGTTTCTTGTTCAATTTTCAGAATTGCATATGATGGAGCAATGGATTTCCACGGACATTCGTCCGGAGAGAGGTGATGAAAAATGGCTGAATTTAATCCTGAGGAAAACGACTATAAGCTGATTCTGGACAGAAAATATTATAATGAACTGGACATCGAGTGCTTTTCTCTTATGATGAAAGATCCGTCTTATTGCTATAAATTTTACTGGCTGGAAGCAATCGTGAAACTTATTTCCGAAGGCGTTACGGATACGACTTTTAACGACATCATTGACGAGATGATTTCAAATGCCTGGTATTCCGTGCGGGAGTTCCATATACACCTGAGCGGGATCTAGAGCGGAGAAGTGAGAGACGGACTGGAACGCGCCGTCTTAAAGCTGGCCGAATTGTGCAATCTTCCGGCGAATGCATCCAAAACGGAGATTAAAAATGAGATTCGGCGTTGCGATTCGGAGTTGAAATCTTTTAAAGAACAGCTTACGAATATGGTTCCATATCGTGCATTGGCAGGTTTTTTTCGTCGCAGCGAGGAAACGGTCAACTGGAATTCAACCGTCCGTCTTGTGGAATATATCGAGCGTATCAATCAGATCATACTGCTTCCCTATACACTTGGAAAAAGCAGTAAACTGAAACGAGAAGTTCATTTCAACCCATCCTGGATAGAAATGATACAGGATAATACGGTATCTATTCTGGGCTGGATTCAATATGAAAAGACAAAATGGCTGCAGCTTAATAATCCGGAAGTTCCGGGATTGGTGTATAAGCTTGCGCCGCTTGATGAAAAAATGCGAAAGCTGAACAATGTTCGCAAGCTTTGGGAAGGGGTTCTGGAAATACAGCCGGTATGTGATATCTTTACCGGAAAACCAATTGGACATAAAAAATATGATGTGGATCATTTTATTCCATGGTCTTTTGTGATGAACGATGAACTTTGGAACCTGATGCCGATGGATTCTTCGTTAAACTCTTCCAAAAGCAATAATCTTCCCAGATGGAATCCATTTTTTCAGACATTTGCGGAGAATCAGTTTCAGATGTATGAGTTAATGCAGCAATCCGATCATATCCGGAAATTATATGAGTGCTGTTACCGGGATAATCTGCATTCTCTCTGGGCCGGACAGGAATTGTACAGGCCGGGCAATCGAAGGGAAGAATTTATTCATATTCTGGAGAAGAATATGATGCCGGTTTATGACTCTGCAAGGCGACAGGGATATGAGGTGTGGAATTATATATAAAAGCTCTACGATTGGAAAAACACAATACAATCAATCTGGAAAAATGGTGTGATATATATGAAAAGGATAACATTATGTTGAGCGTACAAAAGGGCAGAGCAGCTGCTTTCTGATAATGATAAATTGTTGGATGGTATGAATAAATACAAACAAATTATGGAGGCACTTCATCAGACGATTGTAGAGAAGAAGGGGAGGGAAAAATATGCTCGGTGCAATAATTGGTGACATTGTTGGCTCGATATACGAATGGAATAATATTAAAACAAAAGAGTTTCCACTGTTTTGTGACAACTGTTCTTTTACGGATGATACTGTCATGACCTGCGCGGTGGCAGATGCGATCATGCAGGGCGGATCGAGGGATGATTTTATTGATTCCATGAAGAAGTATGGCCGGATGTACCCGGACGCCGGATATGGGGGAAGGTTTGGCGGCTGGCTGTTTTATGATAGCCGGGAACCGTATAACAGCTTTGACAACGGCTCTGCTATGCGGGTATCTCCCTGTGCGTGGGTGATGGACTGCGGATCTTTTGCGGGAACCGGGTTGTGGCCGGCCAATGGAAGAGAACTGGCCAGGCTTTCGGTGGAGGTGACACATAACCATCCGGAAGGAATCAAGGGAGCTCTGGCGACAGCGGATGCAATTTTCCTGTGCCGCTGTTATTTCGGCGGTTATTCAGTAGACGGCAGGAAGCCGGTTAACGATGACCCTGCAGAATGTAAAAGACGCATCAGAAAATATATCGAAGAGGAATATGGTTACGACTTAAGTGTAATGCTTGATGAGATTCGCCCTGATTACCGTTTCAATGAAACCTGCCAGAATACCGTCCCGCAGGCAATCATTGCATTTCTGGAAAGCACAGATTTTGAGGATGCCATCCGGAATGCCATATCTCTCGGCGGGGACAGCGATACGCTTGCTGCTATTACAGGCGGTATTGCCGAGGCGGCGTATGGAATCCCCGATTGGATCAAAGAAAAAGCATTGTCTTACCTGGATGAGCCGCTGCGGGATGTGCTGACGCGGTGGGATGCGTATATCTCCACGGAAATACAAAAACTTATTACGGTAGATTGTATCGCGCAGGAGGATCCGGACAACTGGAAGGAAAAAACGGTCAGTATTTTGGAGGACGGACAGGAGATCGGAGAATATACTATATACTACCATACAGATGATAGCGATGCGGTATATTTTACTCCGATCATCAATGGAGAGGAGAAAAAATCGCGAGAACTGTCCGGATCGTATCAACCATATGCATACGGCGCAAAGTCAATCAGGGAATCTATTATCCGTGATTTGGAAAAAATGGGATATTGTATCGAAGATGCAGAGAGGAAGCTGGCTGCTATATGGTAATAAAAAGATATAATTTTTATGGTTGGGAAACCGCAAACATACAACCGATCTCAGCAGAATATAGAGGCATCTCGTCTCCGGCCGTTTTATATGATATCCTTTCTGATATCTGGTGTGCGGACACCTGTGCGCCCAGGCTTCGTAAAGAGTGGAATGAAGGTAATAAGACGCTGGGACAGTGTTCGATTACAGCGTTTTTGGCACAGGATATTTTTGGCGGGAAAGTGTACGGCATTCTGCGGCCGGGCGGTAATTATCATTGTTATAATGTGATTGGTGACTGCTGTTTTGATCTGACCAGCGAGCAGTTTGGCGATGAAGCAAAAGATCTTGTGTATGAAAATAATCCCGAACAATACCGGGAAATACATTTTGCGAAGGAAGAAAAGCGACAGCGATATGAGATGCTGAAATCAGAACTGAAAAAATGGTGTGATCAAGAGTGACCCGACCTTAAATTGGCGGATATTGAACGAATGACACGAGAGGGGAGTAGAGATGGACTGGGAAAGAGAAATATGGGAAGCGCGAAATGCAGCCGAGGAAGCTTTGCAGTATTTATATGCGTCACAGAAAGAGCTTAACAGCGCAGGTAACTGGGACATTGTCGATATGCTTGGCGGCGGTATGATGACGACCTTTATGAAACATAACAAAATGGACAAGGCGGAGCAGAATTTACAGCAGGCGAAATATGCCCTACAGAGACTGCAGAAAGGGCTGCGTGATATCAATACCATCGCGGATGTCCATATTGATGTCGGGGATTTCCTGAGATTTGCAGATTTTTTCTTTGATGGTTTTGTGGCGGACTGGCTGGTGCAGTCCAAAATTAATGACGCGAAACGTCAGGTGAATGATGCGATATCCAAAGTCAGAGGGATTCTTAATCAGCTTTCCGTATACTGATGCTATGTTGGAACGTGGAGATGAAAGTGGAATATAAAATGAAGGATCACAATGTGGCGGAAAAGCATCCGGCGGAGAAGGCGATTTTTATGAATATGTGCATGTTGTGCGATGGGGACATGGTGCTCGCGCTGGATAAAACGGGGAGTAATTACAGCGGCACGACGTTTCCCGGCGGCCATGTGGAGGCAGGCGAGACATTTTCAGAGGCTGTCATCCGTG